>JBOGLI010000428.1:0-4326 GCA_050746165.1 Terriglobales bacterium
GTAGTGCGACGCCCTTATGGCTCGGATTCTCTCAGTGTCGTACGACCAGACGCTGCTGCTTACACGCGAGTGGATGTTGAAGGCCGCAGGGCATGATGTGGTGTCTGCCGCCGGCTTTCACGACGCGCGCGAAGCTTGCGCGCGTCCAGACCGCGGTCTTTTCATCCTGGGCCACAGTATCCCTGAGCGAGACAAACTCGACCTCATTGCTTGTTTTCGCGCAGCCAATCCCACGGCCAGGGTCATCGCCCTGACGCGCGCGGGCGAACGACGCCTCAATGAAGTGGACGCATACGTCAATCCGGGGGAACCCGAGGAACTAGTTCGACTGATCGAGATGGTTTTGAATCCCGCCTTGGATCGGCGCCAGCTCCTGCGCGTGAAATAAGGCTGCCGCTGTCGCCGGACAGCGGACCGCTTTTCGTAAGATACGGCCAGCCTGGATAATGATTTCAGCATCCTACTCATCGGCTCAGCCCGTTTAGCCGGTTTCCAGCGGTCATCGATTCCTTGCGGCTGAAAACATCCAAGCCGCCGGGTGCAGCATCTCAGCAGTTTTCTTCATGCCCGTGGTCTCTCTGCACGTCGCTTCAGAAGGACTTCTTTGATTGTTTCGTTAGGGGGGGAGGACCGACCTTGAATACCGCTCAGAAGCAGGCTAACAGTTCCAATATGCCGATTGACCAAATCACCGGAAGCGATGGGTCGAACACTGAGGCAGTCGAACCATGGCGTAGTCTCCTCCATGATGCTGGGCCACAGGACCACATCGTGCAGTTGTACCAGGATGAACAGTTTCTGAACCGGGCCGTCTGCCGCTTCGCCGCCGCTGCGATGGAGCATGGAGAAGGCGTGATCCTGGTCCCCACCGCCGCTCACTGGGACGCTTTCTGTCCCCGGCTCGAAGCGGAAGGCGTGGATATCAAGGAGGCTCAGTCAAAGGGGCAGTTGACGGTCGTCGACGCTGACGAGCTTCTGCCTCAGTTCATGGGACAACAAATGCCGGACTCGCCCGTGTTCCTGGGTCTTGCCGGCGAAGTAGTGGCCCGCGCCCGGGGCCGCGACCGCTATCCGAAGGTCCGCTGGTGGGGCGAGATGGTAAATGTTCTCTGGGAACGCGGCAACGCCGCCGCCAGCATGGCGCTTGAGGACCTTTTCGATCAACTCGCGCACGAGCAGGAAATCGCGATTTTCTGCTCCTTCCTGATGGACAACTTCGATGGTGAAGTACACACCCGCATGCTGCCAAGGCTCGGGCAAAATCACTCGCATTTGATCCCAGTGCAGGATTACTCCCGCCTGGAGCGTGCGGTCGCGGATGCGCTTCGCGAGATCGTAGGGCCGGTCGAGGCCAGCGTTCTTGAAAAGAAGCTTCCCGCGCACTATGCGCCACCACTTGCCATGCCACCCTCGCAGGCATTGCTGCTGGCGTTGCGCCAGGTGCTTCCCGATGTAGCCGATGCCGTGTTGCAGCGCAGCGGCGCTTTGTATCGCGCTTCATGACTGTCGGATCGAACGTGACACGATCGAATACCGGGATGAGGGCAGTGTAATGTCAGGTTCGCGAACCGCGGCGGGGCCGCACGGAAAGGAACTCGTTGATTGCATCGAGCTTCCCGTTATTGTTGTCGATGGCGACCTGGCACTGGTCAGCTTCAATCCCGCCGCGGCTGCGCTGTTGTCTCTCAACCCTTCCGACCGCGGAAGGAAATTGCATTCCATCGAGACCTTCACCCGGCTGCACGACCTTGCGGAACTATGTGAGCATGTCGTCTCCAGCGGCTCCTCACACCGGGTGGAGGTGGCGGACCGCGATGGGTCGTGGTTTTCTATCAACGTCAGCTGCTACAAGACAGGGGATCAGGACATCGATGGCGCCGTAATCACCTTTAGCAACGTTACGGCTTTTCGCGAAAGCCTGGACCGCGCCATCGAGGAACGCGAGTACACCAAGGCCGTCATCAACACCATCGCGGATGCCTTGGTCATTGTGGACGAAGAACTCAGGGTCCAGGCTGCTAACCAAGCTTTTTACAAGCTGTTCCAGACCTCGCGGGAAGCGTCGCAAGGATCTCAGTTGCACAACCTGGGCAGCCGCGACTGGGACATTGCCTGCCTCCGGACGCTCCTCGCGGAAACCTCGCCTGCGAATGGCGATCTTGGAACTCTGGAGTGCGACCTGGAATTCTCCGGCGTAGGACGCCGCACCCTGTTGCTAAAGGCCCGCCGGTTAACTCAACGAAGCCGTGCCGGCCAGTTGGTCCTCATCGCCATCCAAGACATTACCGAGCGGAAGCGTACGGAACGGGCCTTGCGGGAAAGCGAGCAGCGTTTTCGCGTCATCACCGATGCTGCGCCCATCCTGGTCTGGATGTCCGGAACCGACAAGCTTTGTTACTACTTCAACAAAGGCTGGTTGAATTTCGTCGGACGCACTCTCGATCAGGAAGCCGGAAACGGCTGGGCGGAAAACGTGCATCCGGACGATTTCGACCGGTGCCTGCAAATCTACGTCACTTCGTTCGATGCCCAACAGCCGTTTGAAATGGAGTATCGGCTGAAGCATCACAGCGGCCAATATCGCTGGATTCTCGATCACGGCGTGCCGCGATATTCACCCGACGGAACCTTCGAGGGATACGTTGGCGGCTGCCTCGACATCCACGAGCGGAAAGAAGCCGCGGAGCAGCTCCGCACCGCCCTGGTGGCCTCCCGGCGATTAGCAGCGATTGTCGAATCGTCCGATGATGCAGTCATTAGCAAGGACCTGGACGGAATCGTGACCAGTTGGAATCCGGCAGCCGAGCGGATCTATGGCTACACGGCCCAGGAGATGATTGGCCGCTCCATCCGCACCGTCATTCCTCCGGAACTGCAGGACGACGAGCAGCGAATTCTGGCTACTATCGCCCGGGGTGAACGCATCGAGCACTTCGAAACCGTCCGCATCACCAAGAGCGGAGAACGGATCGACGTTTCGCTCACTATCTCGCCCGTTAAGGACGACAGCGGACGAACCGTCGGAGCGGCAAAGATCGCGCGCGACATCACCGAGCGAAAGAAGGCGGAACGGGCTTTGCGCACCAGCGAAAGGCTGGCCTCCGTCGGCCGGCTGGCGGCGACGGTCGCGCATGAGATCAACAACCCGCTCGAAGCTGTAACGAACCTCGTGTATCTGGCGAAGGACCGGGCCGCTCGCGACGACGTTCGCGAATTCCTCAGCGTCGCCGAAGAGGAGCTGGAACGCATCTCCCATCTGACCAAGCAGACTCTCGGTTTTTATCGCGACACGCGCGGCCCCAGCGCGATGAAAATCGGGACCATCCTGCACTCGTTGATCTCGGTTTTCGCCGCGCGCATCCGCAACAAGGGAATCGAAATTTATCCGGAGATCCTGGACGATCCGGAAATCTACGCCGTCCCCGGTGAAATCCGGCAACTCATTGCAAACCTGCTGAACAACAGCATCGATGCGGTGGAACCCGGCGCGCGCATTCGCGTTCGCATCTCGGCCGCCGTGGCTCACCGCGGCAAACCCTCGCGCGGACTACGCATCACCGTGGCCGACTCGGGTCCCGGCATTCCCGCTGAAGTTCGCGAACGGTTGTTTGAGCCGTTCTTCACCACCAAGAAGGACGTTGGAACCGGCCTCGGGCTTTGGGTGTGTAAGAGCATTGTGGAGAAGCACCACGGCGCCATTCGCGTGAAGAGCAGCACTGCTCCAGGGCGCAGTTGGACCGCATTCTCCGTGTTCTTGCCTTCGCTGCAACAAAGCGCCGGAGACAAGGACGTGCTCCAGCAGGCGGTATGAGTAATCCCGACAGCGCCGCTTCGGGTTCCAGTGCGGAAGTTATCGGCGCCCGATTTATCCTGGTGGTGGACGACGAAAAGCGCATTGCTGACACCCTCGCGCTCATTCTCTCCGCGAAAGGGTATGCATCGAAAGCGGCGTATGACGGCGCAGAGGCTCTCGCCCTCTGTGACGAACGCGTCCCCGACCTCGTGATCAGCGACGTGGTCATGCCGGTCATGAACGGGATTGACCTCGCCATCGCCGTTCGACGTAGTTTCTCCACTTGCAAGGCACTGTTATTTTCCGGACAAGCCGCCACCGCTGACATGCTCGAACAAGCGAGCTCACAGGGATATCGCTTCGAGCTTCTCGCCAAACCGCTCCATCCCGCGGATCTCCTCGCAACAGTCGCCGAACTCATCGGGCGGCCCGCAGATTCGCTTCAACATCAGTCCTGACGGTGCCCCACGTCTGCCTGTTGTCGTGGGCGGCGCACAATGGCCTGCGCGTCGCCCGCTGGCATCCAGCTGCAG
>JBOGLI010000429.1:0-2231 GCA_050746165.1 Terriglobales bacterium
CGGGGCAGTCGTGGCGCTCGCCTTCGGCATCGGCACATCGGAAGTCGAGCACGTGCTCGCCACGCAGTGCCTCCAGCAAACGAAGTCCCGCACGTTTCGCGTCACCTTCCGCGGTTCCCTCCCCCACGGCGTGACCGCGAAGGACATGGCGCTGTATTTCATCGGCCAGATCGGCACCGCAGGCGGCACAGGCTACGTGATCGAGTACGCCGGCGACACGATCAGCCGGATGTCGATCGAAGCGCGCATGACACTCTGCAATCTCTCCATTGAAGCCGGGGCGCGGGCCGGCATGATCGCCGTCGATGAGACCACGATCGACTACCTGCGCGGACGGAAGTATGCGCCGGCTGACGACGAATGGGCACGCGCGATTGAACGATGGAGAACATTGCACAGCGATCCCGGCGCCAGCTTCGACCGCGAAACTACATTCGATGCGGCCACGATTGCGCCGCAGGTCACCTGGGGGACGAGTCCGGGCATGGTATGCGGCGTGGACGATCGAGTCCCGGACCCGCGGCAAGCGCACAGCGAAGCGGACGCACAATCGGCCCGACGCGCCCTCGAATATATGGATCTTCAACCCGGCGTGAAGATGTCCGACGTCCCGGTGGATGTCGTGTTCGTCGGTTCGTGCACCAATTCGCGGATCGAAGACCTGCGTGAAGCGGCGCGAATTGCCGCCGGTTACAAGGTGGACCGCCGTGTGCGCGCGCTGGTGGTACCCGGTTCTGCGCGCGTCAAGAAACAGGCGGAGGCGGAAGGGATCGCCGCTGTACTGCGCGAGGCCGGCTTCGAATGGCGCGAGCCGGGATGCTCGATGTGCCTGGGCATGAACCCGGACACCCTCTCCCCTGGCCAGCGCTGCGCATCCACCAGCAATCGGAACTTTGAGGGCCGACAGGGACGCGGCGGCCGCACGCACCTGGTCAGCCCGGCGACTGCCGTTGCGACCGCCATTGCCGGTCACTTCGCCGACGTGCGCGCCTGGACGGCCCGCGAATCGGCCATCGCAGGAGGCCGCTGATGCAGCCGTTTCACGTACACACGGGGCTGGCAGTCGCGCTCGATCGCGCCAACGTCGACACTGACCAGATCATCCCGAAGCAGTTCCTCAAGCGCGTGGAACGCACAGGCTTCGGGCAATTCCTGTTCTTTGATTGGCGTTTCAACGCGGAAGGTTCGCAGAAACCGGATTTCGTGCTCAATGACGCGCGCTATCGCGGCGCCTCGATTCTGATTGCCGGCAAGAATTTCGGCTGCGGATCGTCTCGTGAGCACGCGCCGTGGGCCCTCGCCGACTACGGGTTTCGCGCGATTATCGCGCCGTCGTTTGCCGACATCTTTGCCTCGAATTCGGCAAAGAACGGCCTGCTGCTGTGCGCGGCACCAGACGACGTTGTCGCCGAATTGACGAAGCGATGCACAGAAGCAACCCACGAAATCACAGTTGATCTGGAACGGTGCGAAATTCGCGATGCAGCCGGCATGCGTGCCTTGTTTCAAATCGACCCGTTCCGTCGCGAGTGCCTGTTGAACGGGTGGGACGATATAGGCCTATCCATGCGCTACGAGGCCGACATATCGCGCTACGAACAATCGCATGTGACGCAGCGCACATTCGATTGTGCTTGACGGTCCCCGGGATCGTTCGTTAATCTGAGGCTTCATGAACGCTACCCACAACACCATGGCCATGTGCATGTACACCATGCCCATGTGCATGTGTGTGACTGTGGGTGGCGGCAACATGGCTAAGTAACCAAGCCAAAGTTTCCGAGCGACCCACGGTCAAGCGATCGTGGGTCGTTTTGTTTTGTGGCGGATTTTCATCAAGGAGAGACCATGAGCGACGAGCAGAAGCAGTATCGTCCAGCAACGCTGGCCATTCACGGCGGCCAGTCCCCCGACCCGACTACGCGCGCCCGCGCCGTACCGATTTACCAGACGACATCCTTCACTTTCGACGACACGGAACATGCCGCACGCCTCTTTGCCTTGCAGGAGTTCGGCAACATCTACACGCGCATCATGAACCCGACGACGGACGTCTTCGAAAAGCGCGTGGCTGCGCTGGAAGGTGGTGTCGGAGCGTTGGCGACCGCCTCGGGGCAAGCCGCGGAAACTTTGGCGATCTTGACCCTCGCCAAGGCCGGCGACGAAATCGCTTCCGCCACTTCCCTCTACGGCGGCACCTACAATCTTTTCCACTACACGCTGCCCAAGCT
>JBOGLI010000430.1:0-7577 GCA_050746165.1 Terriglobales bacterium
AACTACTGCGCGATGCTCAGCCGCCTGAAGCGCCCCGAGGAAGGGATCGTCGAATTGCGCAAGTCACTGGCGATCAGCGAAAGCTATCCGGCCTATGCCAATCTCGGGATTCTCTACTATCGGCAGAAGGATTGGCAGAATGCGGCGAAGATGACCGAGAAGGCGCTGGCGATCGATCCCCATGATTACCGGGTATGGTCTAACCTCGGCATTACTTATGACCAGATGGGCGACACAGCGAAAGCGAACCAGGCTTACGCGCAGGAGTTCGTCCACCTGAGCGAACTGGCCAAACTCAAGGGCGACGATCCCGCCATTCAATGCGAACTGGGGCTTCTCTATTCCAAGAAGAAGGACCGCGAAAACGCGCTAGCCCACTTGAACGCAGCCCTGGCACGCGCGCCGGACGATCCGCAGATACTGGAGGACTCGGGCGAGATATACGAGAATCTGGGGGACCGTGCGCGCGCGATCGCACAGTTACAGAAATCGCTTGCAAGAGGCTGGACATACGATAGACTTGCGGAAAATCCAGGTTTACGGAACGTACTTACCGACCCTAGGTTGCGGCAGAAATAACTACCGCGTTATCAGCAGCCGGTCCCTCAGTCATTCGACAGTTTGCCATATTACGGACTACATGCTGTCCGGCCGTCCTCATGACGTCCGGCAGGCGGAGGAGGGCGAATGAATTGGAAGAGCAGGGTATTGATGGTCTTCAGCGTGTGTGCGGTGCTGCTTAGTTGCGCATTACTCCTGGCTCAGGCCACCCAGCAGCACAAGGCGGGGAAAGCAACGATGAAGAATGGCGCCGACAATCTCGACATCACAGCTTGTCAACCGCCCGCGGGCAAGAAGAACAGCAAAGCGGATGGGAAGAAAGACAGCGGCACCGTAGTATTTTCGGCGAAGGACCAGGATTATTGGATTTACTTCGACCATCCCGAGGTATTCAGCGAAGCCGATGCCAACGGTAGTCATGTTTCCAAAGGTAATTCGCGAACGCTGCACATCAACGTAGATATGGGATCGACACAATGGTGGCCGGGCAACTGCGATCCGTGGGCAACCAAAGCAAAGAAGAAAAACACGCTCGGCGATCCCAACGACATCACCATCCCATAATAGGTTCGTCTGACGGGGCGGGGCTCGCCCGCCCCTCTCGGTTGGTATCTTTATGAGCAAACAAGTCAAAATACATACCAGTCCCACCGTCACTATCAATCCGAAGACGTGTCAAATCCATCCTTCGGGTCACGTGCACGCTCCGAAAAAGAGCGATCACGGTTTGGTAAATTTCCACGCCGTGTCGCCGTGCACGGTTGAATTCAAGAATGAGAGCGTCTTCGGCCACGGCTCGGCGCGGCTGTCGAAGGGCGCGAATAAGCGAACCATCAAGGTGGAGCGTGGCCGGACTGTTGTTTTCATCAAGGGCTGCGAAGACCGTCTTCCGCGCAGCCTCGGCGCCGCCGGCCATCCGACTGAAATCATCGTTCCGTAGCCGAGCGATCTGCCGGACCGCACTCTACTTTAGAATTGCCCGATGTCTTCCCTGAAAGGCAAGGTCGCCGTCGTCACCGGCGCATCGGCCGGAATCGGTCTTGCGGTGGCGCAAGCGCTGGCGCGGCACGGCTGCGAACTGGCACTCGCATCGCGACGAAAAACGATGGACCGGGAATTTCCGGTCGCACTCGACCTTGCCTGCGACGTGCGCGATCCCGGATCGGTGGAGGACTTCTTCGGGGCGGTGAATCGCCGCTTCGGGCGCGTCGATATCCTTTTCAACAATGCGGGAATCTCGCACGAGCTGCGGAATGTCGAAGAGATGCCGGTCGAGACCTTCCGCGACGTGCTCGATACCAACCTGCTGGGCACGTTTCTGTGCACGCGCGCCGCGCTTCCGCTGATGAAACGCGGAGGCGTCATCGTAAATAATCTGTCTATTTGCGCAGTGCAGGTGTTTCCGCAGCAGAGCGCTTACTGCGCGGCGAAGTTCGGCGCTCTGGGATTCACCAACGTACTTCGCGAAGAGTGCCGAGGGCGAGAAATTCGCGTTGTGTCGTTGATTGCCGGAGCGACCGCGACCGACATCTGGAACCAGTTCATGCCGGAGGCCCCGCGGGAGCGCATGTTGCGGCCAGAGACGGTGGCCGACGCGGTGGTGAACGCGCTGCTGGTTCCCGAGGAAGCATCCGTGGACGAAATCCGCATCACGCCTGCGGCGGGAGCGCTGTAGGACGCGGGCGTGTCGACGAGTTCTGGCCCTGACCCAACGAATTAACCACGGATTTTCACGGATAAGCACGGATGAGAACAATCGCGCTCTTGATCCGTGTTCGTCCGTGGCAATCCGTGATTAAGCTCACAAATGATCGCGGTCTTTCACTAGCCGTCGTAGCGGAACCTTCGTTTGGGCGCCGGAAACAACTTAATCATTCCGAGACCGAAGGAGAAGCCGCCAACGTGCGCCCAGAAGGCGATGCCGCCGCTGGTCTGGTTGGAGTAGGCGATCGAGGTGGCGGCGCCGCTCAGGAACTGCGTCAGGATCCAATAGCCGAGAACGATCCACGCGGGAAGCCAGATGAAAAAGACGAAAAGGAACGGCACCAGCGTCAGGACGCGGGCGGAAGGGAAGAGGATGAAGTAGGCGCCCATCACTCCCGCGATCGCGCCGCTGGCGCCGACGCTGGGGATGGCCGACGTCGCATTGAATACCGTATGCAGCAGGGCGGCCGCAACACCGGCGGTCAGGTAAAACATTAGGTAGGTGAAGTGCCCGAGATAGTCTTCGATGTTGTCGCCGAAGATGTAGAGCACCCACATGTTGCCGATCAGGTGCAGCCACGAGGCGTGCAGGAACATGGCCGTGAACATCGTAATCAGGCCAGCGGTTCCCGCCGAGGCGTTGTGGCCGAAAATGAATGCGGTCAGCTGGACCGGGCGGTATCCGAAGACGTTGACGACCGCCTGGGCGGGCGCGGGAACGCCGAGCCACATCAGCAGGAACACCGCCACGTTCATCGCCAACAGGAAATAGTTGACGTATGGAGTGGTGTACCTCGGCGCGTCGTCGCGAATCGGTATCATGAAGGTTCAGCCCTGGCGATCCGGGTGGGCCCTTGCACGGAAAGTGAAAATCAAAAATAGCATGAATGGTGTACTCGTCATTGACAAGCCGCAAGGCCTCACGTCACACGACGTGGTGAACCGCGTGCGCCGCATGGTCGGCGAGCGCTCGGTGGGACACCTGGGGACGCTTGATCCGATGGCGACCGGCGTTCTCCCGATGGTGCTGGGGAACTTCACGCGGCTGGCGCAGTTCTACCTGGGAGCGGCGAAGAGCTACGACGGCGAGATCCGCTTCGGATTTGCCACCGATACGTATGACGCCGAGGGGGAAGCGGTCGGGCCGAGCAGCGACGATCAATCATTGACCCTGGAATGCGTTCGCGAAGCGGCGGGCCATTTCGCGGGCACGATCCAGCAGATGCCGCCACCGTTCTCGGCAAAGAAGATTGCCGGCGTGCCTGCGTACAAGCTGGCGCGCAAGAAGCAGGAGGTTGCGCTGGAGCCGGTGACGGTCGAGGTACATGAGCTGGAAATACTTTCCCTGGAGGGCGACCGCGCCCGGTTTCGCTCACGCGTGTCGTCGGGGACCTACTTGCGGTCGATCGCGCACGACATCGGCCAGCGGCTCGGCATGGGAGCGCACCTGTCGGCGCTGCGCCGCACTGCCGTGGCCGAATTTGATCTCACGGGGGCGGTCACGCTGGAGGCGGTTGCCGAGGCTGCGGAACAGCAGCGTGTCGCCGAGCTCATGGTTCACCCGCGGCGCGTCGTGCCGCAGATGCCGTGCGTAACCGCCGCCGAAGACATAGTCTTCCGGATCCGCAATGGACAGCCGGTGAACCTGCCGGAGATGTCCCGCGCGCCGCTGGTGAAGGTTTTCGCCTCGCAGACGGAACTGGTAGCGATTGCCGCGCGCATCGCGGGGACGCTGTTTCAGCCGAAGGTGGTGTTCCCGGCGAGTGCTTAGGTTGTGTTTTCCTCTGCAATCGACAATCAAAATCAAAAGTGGTTTTGGATTTTCATTTGCCGTATATACTTGCGCTTCTCTCAATCACTTCATACCCCGGAGCCGCACCATGCGCCGTCTTCTTGCCTGCCTGATCGCGATTGCAACGATTCTTCCCGCCGCTGCCCAGACCAAGTCCGCGCCGGCAAAGCCGAAAGACAAACCGAAGGTTGAAACACCGGCCAAGGTGGAAGAAGCCAAGCCCGCCGAAGCTGCCGCGGATAAAACCGGAGACAGCAAGTCAGAAGAGGGTGCGGAGGGGCGACGTCCGAAGGACCCGATGTCGGCGCCCACGTTCAACGGCATTCATCTGCGACTGGTTGGGCCGGCGGTGATCAGCGGGCGCGTGGTCGCGTTCGCGGTAAATCCGAAGAACCGCGCCGAATATTACGCGGCAGCGGCATCGGGCGGCGTGTGGAAGACCATCAACGCGGGCACCACGTGGACGCCGGTGTTTGACGGCGAAGGCTCGTACTCGATCGGCACGATCGTGCTCGATCCGAAGAATGCTTCGATCGTTTGGGTCGGCACCGGGGAAAACAACGCGCAGCGCTCGGTCGCGTGGGGCGACGGTGTGTACAAGTCCGAAGACGGCGGCCATAGCTGGAAGAACATGGGGCTGAAGAAGTCGGAGCACATCGGGCGCATCGCCATCGACCCGCGCGACAGCCGAACGGTGTACGTCGCCGCGCAGGGACCGCTCTGGTCCTCCGGTGGCGATCGCGGCCTGTTCAAGACCACGGACGGAGGCAAGACATGGAAGAACGTCCTGCCCAACGTCAGCGACAATACAGGCGTGACCGACGTGGTCATCGATCCCGATAATCCTGACACGATATACGCCGCTACATGGCAGCGGCGGCGTCACGTCTTCACCTACATTTCGGGCGGACCGGAATCGGCGATCTACAAGTCGAATGATGCCGGCGAGACCTGGACGAAGCTGAAGTCCGGCTTGCCGACGGATGACTTGGGCCGCATCGGGCTGACCATTGCGCCCGGCGACAGCTCGATGCTGTACGCGACCGTCGAAGCCGCGAACGGTCACAGCGGCATCTTCCGCTCCACCGATCATGGCGCCACATGGGAGCGCCGCAGCAGCAACATCGCGCAAGCGATGTACTATGCGCAACTCAGCGTCGATCCGAAGAACAGCGACCGCGTGTACATGCCGAACGTCGTCTTCCAGGTATCCGACGACGGCGGTAAGACCTTCCACAATCTCGGCGAGCGCAACAAGCACGTGGACAATCACGTGATCTGGGTCGATCCCAACGACACGAATTTCTACCTGGTCGGCTGCGATGGCGGGATTTACGACAGCTATGATCGCGGCGCGACGTGGAATTTCAAGGGCAATCTGCCGCTCGGCCAGTTCTACGACGTAACCTACGACTACGCCAAGCCGTTCTATTTCGTCTATGGCGGCACGCAGGACAATTCGTCGTGGGGCGGCCCGTCGCGCAACCGCAGCGCCAGCGGGATCGTGAACTCCGACTGGTTCCAGACGCACGGCGGCGACGGCTTCCGTTCGCAGGTCGATCCGCAGGACCCGAACACGATCTACGCCGAGCTGCAGTATGGCGACATCGTGCGCTTCGACCGGCGCTCCGGCGAGGCCGTCGGCATCCAGCCGCAGGAGGGCACGAGCGATCCGGCGAACAGGTGGAACTGGGATTCGCCGGTGATCATCAGCCCGCACTCGCATACGCGGCTTTATTTCGCGTCGCAGCGGCTCTACCGCTCCGATGATCGCGGCGACACATGGAAGCCGATCAGCGGCGACCTGACACGCCAGATCGACCGCAACAAGCTGCCGGTGATGGGCAAAATCTGGAGCGCCGACGCGATCGGCAAGAACGCGAGCACTTCGTTCTACGGCAACATCGTCGCGCTGGCCGAATCGCCGAAGAAGGAGGGCCTCGTTTACGTCGGCACCGATGACGGACTTATCCAGGTCACGGAAGACAACGGCGCGCACTGGACCAAGTACGAAAAGTTCCCAGGAGTGCCGGAGAATACGTACGTGTCGCGGATCGTAACCTCGCCGGCCAACGCCGATCTGGTTTACGCCGCCTTCGACAATCACAAGAACGGCGACTACAAGCCGTACCTGCTGCGTTCGACCGACGCCGGTAAGACGTGGAGTTCAATCGCGGCGAACCTGCCGGAGACTGGTCCGGTGCTCGCCTTCGCCGAAGACACGGTGAATGACAAGGTGCTTTTCGCCGGCACCGAGTACGGCCTGTGGTTCTCGATCGACAGCGGCAAGAAGTGGATCCAGTTGAAAGGGAACTTCCCCACCATCGCCGTGCGCGACCTGGCCGTGCATCCGCGCGAGGGCGACCTGATCGTGGCGACGTTCGGGCGCGGCATCTATATCCTCGACGACCTCACGCCGCTGCGCCTGCTCTCCGATAGAACGCTGGCCGAGCAGGCCGTGACCTTCCCGGTGAAGGACACGCTCATGTATATCCAGACGCGTCCCATCGGCGGGCGCGGAAAGGCGTTCCAGGGGGAGAGCTACTACACTGCGGATAATCCAGCTTACGGTGCAACCTTCACGTATTACTTGAAAGATAAGTTGAAGTCGCTGAAAGAGAAGCGGCAGGACCGCGAGCGCCAGCTTGCGCGTCAAAACCAGCCGATTCCGTACCCGACAGCCGAAGAATTCCGTGCCGAAGCCGAGGAAGAAGCACCACAGGTTTTCGCCGTGGTGTACGACTCGAATAACCAGCCGGTCCGACGCCTGGAGGCGATGAACGCACCCGGCTTCCACCGCATCGCGTGGGAGCTACGCTACTCGTCGCCGACGCTTCCGCCGGAGCGCCGCCCGGATCAAGAAGAGGAATTGTTCTCCCGGCAGTCGGGCGGGCCGCTCGTCATGCCCGGCAAGTACTCGATCAAGCTGTTCACCAAGGCGGGCGGTACGGTCGCCGAGGTTGGACAGCCCGAGGTGTTCAACGTGTTTGCCGATACGGATTCGCCGGTGCGTCCGGAAGACCGGTTGGCGCTGCAGGAGTTCCAGCAGAAGGTGGCGAAGCTCTATCGCGCGCTCAGCGGCTCTATCAACACCGCGAACGAGACGCGTACCCAGTTGCGGGCGATCAAGCGCGCGTTGAATGAAACGCCAACCGCCGACTCGTCATTGGCGAAGAGCGCCGACCAACTCGACCTGCAACTCGCCGAATTCCTGCGCGTCGTGCAGGGCGACCGCGTCTTGGCCGAGCACAATGAGCCGGTGCCGCCGTCGATTAACGAGCGCGTGCAGAACATCATGAGCGGGGAGCGCCTGGCGATCCAGCGCCCGACGCAAACCCACATCGAAAACTACAACATCGCCGCCGAGGAGTTCGGCACCGAACTGGCCAAGCTGCGTAAGGTGGTCGAGGTGGACCTGAAGGACCTCTCCGGGAAGCTCGACCAGGCAGGCGCGCCGTGGACGCCGGGACGGGTGCCGGAGTGGAAGCCGTAGCGAGGCGTGAGGCTTGAGGCACGAGGC
>JBOGLI010000431.1:0-7007 GCA_050746165.1 Terriglobales bacterium
GTCGTGCCCGACGTGTAGAGGATGTAGAGCGGGTGCTCGGCCTCGTGCGGCTCGGCGGGACAATCGGCCGATGCCTTCGACATCAGCTCGTGCCACCAGTGATCGCGACCCGCTTTCATCGTGACCGGCGCGTTCGTGCGCTGGTACACGATGACGCTCTTCACCGTCGGGCACGATTCCAGCGCCTCATCCACGGCCGGCTTCAGCTTCACTTCCCCGCCGCGCCGGTAAGAGCCGTCCTGCGTGATCACCGCCACCGCCTGCGAATCGGTGATGCGGTCCACCAAGGCGTTCGATGAGAATCCGCCGAACACCACCGAGTGCGGCGCGCCGATGCGGGCGCAGGCCAGCATCGCGATGGGAAGCTCGGGACACATCCCCATATAAATGGCGATGCGATCACCCTTCTTGACTCCGAGTCCCTTCAGGACATTGGAGAACTTCTGCACTTCCTTGAGCAGTTCGGCGTAGCTCAGCTTGCGGATCTCTCCGGGTTCGCCTTCCCAAAGGATCGCCGTCTTCGCGCCCTTACCCGCGTGCACGTGCCGGTCGAGGCAGTTATAGGAGAGATTGATCTCGCCGCCGCTGAACCACTTCGCCCAAGGCGCGTTCCACTCCAGCACGCTCTTCCACGGCTTGAACCAGTGCAACTCCTTCGCGATGTCGCCCCAGAATTGTTCCGGCTGTTCCACCGAGAGCTTGTACACGCGCTCGTACTCTTCCAGGCTCTTGATGTGCGCCTTGGCGGCAAACTCCGGCGGCGGTGGGAAACTTCGCTGTTCCTGAAGCACGGAATCGATGCTGGATGAGTGGGTCGTGGGTCCTGCCATGGTGTGTCCTCGTGGTATTCGCTGGTTAGGATCGAGGCCGTTTACCCCGCGCGTTTGGCGCATTCGGCTCCGAGGCCGTCATGATATCGCATCTCAGCCGGCGGGATGGAACGCCCGCCTGGCCGGACAGCGCACGAACGAATGCTCGCCGCATTGTTCGGCTTTCGTGACCCAAGGGTCAGTGACCGGAATCACATACCGTCGGTGACGTGGATTTTCCGATTGCGCGGCTCACGCCGGCGCTCTCAGGAACCGCTGGAAAACCTCGTTGCTCAACAGCCGCCCCCGCGCGGTAAGCCGCACCCGGCCCTCGTCCCGCTCCAGCAAGCCCGGCCCGATCATCTTCTCGATGGCATCCTCGAAGGGCGCCTCCGCGTCGCTACCGTAGCGTGAGGCGAGTTCCGCCGGATCAATCCCGCGATTCAGGCGAAGGCCAAGAAAATGCTCTTCCTCGATCGCCGCGTCACGATCGACGGTCGTGAGCGACGGCGCCTTCCCCGCCACGTACTCCTCCAGTGTATCCGGCGTCGCGAACCGCACCGCGCCTTCGGCGGCCGGCAGCATCGAATGCGCATCCACGCCAAACCCAAGATAAGGCGCCCGCGTCCAGTACTTCAGGTTGTGCCGAGACTCGCACCCCGGTCGCGCGAAGTTCGATATCTCGTACTGCTCGATTCCAGCCGCATTCAACCGCGCGCAGGCCAGCTCGTACAGATCCGCGGTCGTGTCTTCATCGGGAACGAAGTGCGCGTGATAGCGCGTTCCGCCGGCGATCAGTTCCTTTCCCAGCCGCGAATCTTCGTCGATCTCCAGCATGTACACGCTGACGTGCGGCGCCCCGGTGCCGATGGTTTCCGCCAGCGAGTATTCCCAGCTTTCCGGTGTCTGGTGCGGAAGCCCGGCGATCAGGTCGATGCTCAGGTTGGAAATCCCGGCCTCACGCAGGCGGCGGATACCGTCGAGCACAATGGCCCGTGTGTGCAGGCGTCCGACGCTCCGCGCCTCTTCGTCCACGAACGACTGCACGCCCAGGCTGACGCGGTTCACCCCGCACCGGACCAGCGTGTCGATCATTTCGCCAGTCAGCGTCCCCGGCGCGCACTCCACCGTGATCTCGGCATCTTTCGCGACCTCGAACTTCCGGCGGACCGCATCGAACAGCCGCGCCAGTTGCTCGATTTCCAGCACCGTCGGAGTGCCGCCGCCGAGATAGATGGAATCGACCGCGCGTTCCCAGCGTGCGCCAATTCCGGCGGCGAATGCATCCGACCCGGCAATGTCACTGGTCACCCGGTCGACATACCGCGCGAACACCGCCTTCGACACCACCCCCGACGCGAAGTTGCAGAAGCTGCACTTCGTGCGGCAAAACGGGACGGAGATGTAGATTCCTAGCGGCATCTGTCTCGATTCTAAAGGTGTTCAGTGATTAGTGTTCAGTGTTCAGCGATTCATTCATTCGCACTCCAATTCGCGGCGGGCTAGACATTCAGGTTGGACCACCTGATCACTGATCACCGATCACTGACCACTTCGATTCGTAACCTCGCTCAACTTCGTCTAATCTAGGTCTTCATGCCTCGTGTCGTCATCACCGGTCTCGGTGTCGTCAGCCCCAACGGAATCGGCAAACCGGCGTTCTGTCGCGCCATCCTCGACGGCCGCAGCGGCGTCAAGCGGATCACGCGCTTCGATCCCTCCGAGCTTCCGGTGCAAATCGCCGGAGAAGTATCGGATTTCGATGAATCGCTGTGGATCACCGCCAAGGAGCGCAAGCACGTCTCCCGCGCCGTACCCATGGCCTTCGCTGCCTCCAGCGAGGCGCTCGCCGATGCCGGACTGGATCCCGCGCACATGACGCTCGACGAGCAGCGGCAGGTTGGAGTCGTGCTCGGCACCGGCGGCGGCGCACAGGATTTTTCCGAAGAGCAGTACCGGCTCTGGCTCAGCGGGCACATCAAGCAGGTCAGCATTTTTTCGATTCCTTCGGGAACCATGGGCACGATGTCGAGCGAGATCAGCATGCGCTTCGGCTTCCGCGGCCTGAGCCACGTGGTGACCACCGGCTGCACCTCGTCCACCGACGCGATCGCCTACGCGATGAAGGAAATCCGCCACGGCAGTTCGCCGCTGATGCTCGCCGGCGGCGTCGATTCCCCGCTCGCCTTCGGCATTCTCAAGGGATTCACGCTTATGAAAATCCTAACCACCTCCTGGAACCACGCGCCCGAACGCGCTTCGCGTCCGTTTTCGCGCGACCGCGACGGCTTCGTCGTTGCCGAGGGTTCCTGGATGTTCGTGCTTGAGGACCTGGAGCACGCTCGCGCCCGCGGCGCGCGCATCTACGCCGAAATTGCGGGCTACGGCTCCACTTGCGAAGCTTTCCACCGCGTGCGCCTCATGGAGTGTGGCGAAGAGCCGGCGCGCGCTATCGCAATGGCGATGAGCGATGCGGCCATCGGCCCCGACGACGTGAACTACGTCAACCTGCACGGCACCTCGACCGAACTCAACGATCGTATCGAGACCCGCGCCCTGAAACTCGCGCTCGGCGGCCACGCCGCACAAGTACCGATGTCGGCGCTGAAGTCGCAGATCGGTCATCCGCAAGGCGCCTGCGGAGCGGCCGGAGTGGCGGCCACGCTCATCGCGATGGAACACGGCCAGATCCCGCCCACCATCAACCTCGACCATCCCGACCCCGAATGCGATCTCGATTACGTTCCCCAGCCCGGGCGCCGCGCCTCCATCGAGCACGCCATCTGCAACTGCATCGCCTTCGGCTCGAAGAATTCGGCGCTGGTGCTGCGAAAAATCTCGTGAGCCTTGTCCCGTGCCCCCTGTCCCGTGCCCCGTGTCCCGTTGCCCTACGTCCGAAGCCCGAGCTCCGTTTCTGCTACCATCTCGTGTTCACCATGAATCGCATTGGGGAAAACGTGGTGCGCATCGAGGCCGAGGCCCTGCGCGCGCTCGCTGACCGGATCGCCGGTCCAATGGGCGATGCTTTCGCGCGCTCCGTCGAGTGCCTGATGGCGTGCGGCGGACGCGTCGTCGTCACCGGCATGGGCAAGAGCGGACTGGTGGCGCGCAAGATCGCCGCCACGCTTTCTTCCACCGGAACCCCCGCGCTATTTCTCCATCCCGCTGAAGCCGTACATGGCGACCTGGGCATGATCGTCGGCGGCGACGTGGTGCTTGCGCTTTCGCAGAGCGGCGAAACCGAGGAGATCCTCAACCTGCTGGCCACCATTAAGCGTCTGCAGGTGAAATTGATCGTGATGACCGGCGAACTCCGCTCGACGCTTGCCCAGGCCGCGGAAGTGGCGCTCGATTGCTCGGTGGCCAAGGAAGCCTGTTCGCTCGGACTGGCGCCCACGGCCTCGACGACTACCATGCTTGCGCTCGGCGACGCGCTGGCCATGGCCGTGGCGGAGAAACGCGGCTTCAAGGAAGAGGACTTCGCCGATCTGCACCCCGGCGGCAAACTCGGCAAGCGGCTGGCGCGCGTCGAAAAGCTGATGCACAGTGGCGACGCGGTTCCACGCGTCACGCCCGCGACCGCCATGCCCGATGTGATCTACGAGATGTCGCGCAAGAAACTCGGCATGACGACCGTGGTCGATGGAGACAAGCTCGCGGGCGTGATCAGCGATGGCGACCTGCGCCGCCTCCTCGAACGTAAAGGCAAGGACGCGCTCGAAATGCGCGCCGGCGAATGCATGACCGCCAACCCGCAGACCATCGCGCCCACGGAATTCGCCACCGCCGCGCTGAACGTGATGGAGCAGCGCAAGATCACGTCCCTTGCGGTGGTGGACGAACAGAAAAAACTCCTCGGCGTCATCCACCTGCATGACCTGTGGGGAACCGAGATGGTCTGATTTGTAATTTGAAAAGTAAAAAGTAAAAAGTAAACCTGCGGACATTCCATGTTCCTGCCGTTCTTACTTTGCAAATTACAAATTACCAATTACAAATTTCCTATGTCCCTCGAACGAGCAAAGCGAATCAAGCTCATCATTTTCGACGTCGACGGTGTAATGACCGACGGCACCATCTGGCTCTTCCCTGCTCCCGGGGGGAGCGCGAGCCGCAGCACCGGCGACCACGCCGAGAAGATGGCCGGCGAGGGCGGCTACGCCATTCACAGCGACACCGTCATCGAAGCCAAGGGCTTCAATGCCCACGACGGTACCGGCTTCTCGCTGGCGCGTCTCGGCGGCCTGAAAACCGGGATCATTACCAAGCGCATTTCCGAGACTGTCGCCCTGCGCGCGCGAGACCTGAAACTCGATTACGCCTACCAGGGCATCGCCGACAAAAACAAAACCTTCCAGGAAATCCTCGCCAAGGAAGGCATCACGGCCGACGAGGTGTGCTACGTCGGCGACGACATCATCGATCTTCCGGTGATGCGCCGTTGCGGATTGGCGATCGCGGTACCCAATGGACGTAAGGAAGTGACGTCCATGGCGCATTGGGTGACGCCGAATCCCGGCGGACACGGCGCGGTCCGCGACGCCATCGAATACATCCTGCGGGCCCAGGGAACGCTGGAAAGCGTGATGGAGGATTACATCGCCGCGCGATCGAAGGAAGAGTCACCGAAACAGCAGTAGGCTTTTAGCTTTTAGCTTTTAGCTTTTAGCTTTTAGCTTTTAGCGTACCCTTCTAGCTCTATCAAATAAAACGCTGCCAGTTAGCAAAGCTCCGGGATGGCCAACGAATCCGATCCCACCCCGCTTCAGCTAAAAGCTAAGAGCTAACAGCTAAAAACTAAGAAGAAACCCATCGAGCGCTCCGCTTGGGGCGTGCTGAATGAGCGCTCGATGGGCCACCGTTTCCCCTTACTCACCCGTTGTGCTTTCAGGAGGCACTAGCTTAGACGCGGCCGCGCGAGAAAAGTTCCGCTGTGGAAAAACTTTTTTTGGTCGTCGTACGATATAAAAATAAATCGTACGACATAAAAACTTTGTAAAACTGAACTCCGCTTACTGCGGTATGGCAACCGGCTTGCTCGTCATCAGCTGGCTAAAGCGCGGGTCTTTGCGCAGACCGGCGAATTCCTGGTCTTTGTAAACGTCTTCGATCTGGCTGTACCCCTCTTCCATTGCCCGCTTCAGGAAATCTAGGGATCGACTGAAGTCGCCCGCATTCGCGTACATACGGGCCAGTACATAGGAAAAATGTGCCCGGTCGGCCGGCGAGGAAAGCCGCGCCGCCACTCCTGTATTGGAGCTGCGGTCGAGCACGCTGGGGTCAAGTTGCAAGGCGTGCTGGTACTCGACGACCGCCCTCGCAATATCTTTTTTCGAGAAGTACGCAGCTCCCAGGTTGGCATAAAACGAGGCTGTTTCGCGCAACGCGATCGCCTGCCGGTAATTCTTGATCGCCTTCGAGTACTTCTTCGACATGTAGTACACGACACCCAGGTTGTTGCGTGCGTCCGGATATTTCTTGTCGAACTTCAATGCCTTGTCGAAGCTCTTGCGAGCGTCCCCGAACTTGCTCAGCTGAAGTTCGGCGATTCCCATCTTGTTCCAGATGACGGCGGCCTCCGCCTTGTCCTTCTCCTTCTTCGCCGCGGCGCGGTAGTAGTCGATCGCGTCGAGGTAGTACTTCTGGGCGCGCAAGAGGTCCGCCTGGTCCATGAGCTGGTCGGCCGATGCGTCGGGCGAAGGGGGCGCGACGCGCGCCGCCAGTTGTGCGGGGGGCGGCTGAAGCCCAGTGTCCTGGGCGACGGCGCAAATTGAGAGAAGCAGAATTACAACTAACACGGGCGCCAGACGACGGTTCATAAATAACCTCCGTCCGGCCTCTGGGTCGCCGGCGCAACGTCCTACTGCGGGTGCGGCGGGCTGCTGCGCGGCTGCGGCGGAGGGGCCGGTTTCTCCTCGGGCTTATCGCCCTTGAAGATACCCACTATTTTGCCAAAGAAACCCTTTTTTTTCTTGTCAGAATCGTCCGGGGCCGGCGGCGGAGGCTGGGAGGTCGCCACCGGCTGCGCCTGTCCACCCCCGATAATCGGTGGCGGCGTGGGCTGCGGGTTGCCAATCCCCAGGATCCGCGACAGCAGACCCCGGTGATCGCCGGGCATCTGCTCGCAGGTGTCGGTCGGCTCCGTCCCGGCGATGAAGGCGACCGTGTAAGTGTCGGTACAGGACGGAGTTGCAATCC
>JBOGLI010000432.1:0-3887 GCA_050746165.1 Terriglobales bacterium
GCTTCGACTCGGTCGCTGCGGCGACCTCGCTCAGCATGACAATTCTCTTTATTTTGTTGTTGTCCTTAAGTTCGCCTGCATTTGCGCAAGGTGAGGCGGCGGGGATGCCGGCGGGTCGGCCGAAGAACCAGAAGCGGCCGATGGGAAGTCCGTCGGGGGCGGTGGCCGCGCAGGATCAGTCGGCGACGAACCCGAATCAAACCGTTGTCCTGCTTTGCGGCTCGTTGCTCGACGTAAATACCGGGCAATTGCGCCAACATGTTGCGGTCACGATTCACGGCAACAAGATTGAATCGCTGAACGGCGCGGCCCCCGAAAAAACCGAGGCACCGCCAACGATCGATCTGCGGAACTCCACTTGCCTGCCCGGGTTGATCGATGCGCACACGCACACGATGCTCAACGGCGACATTACGGCGGAAGATTATGACGTGCAGTTGCTGAAGCAGAGCGATCCGTACCGGGCGATCGTGGCGACCCGGAATGTCGAGTGGGAACTGAATCGCGGGTTCACCACCATCCGCGATGTGGAGACGGAGGGTGCGGGGTACTCCGACGTCGATCTGAAGACGGCTATCAATCGCGGCATCGTACCCGGGCCGCGGATGGTGGTCGCAACGCGTGCGTTAGACGTCACGGGCGCGTATCCGCTGAGCGGGTACAACTGGCAAATCGAAGTCCCGCACGGGCTGCAGTTCTGTGATGGAGCCGAAGACTGCCGCAAGGCGGTGCGCGAGCAGACCGGACACGGAGCGGACTGGATCAAGGTGTACGTGGATCGGTCGTACTACGTCGAGAACGGCGTTCTAAAGGACATTCCGACGTTCACGCCGGAGGAGTTGGCGGCGATCGTGGACGAGGCGCACCGCGAGCACCACAAAGTGGCGGCGCACGCGATGGCCTTATACGGAGTGCATAACGCGGTGACGGCGGGTGTGGACTCGATCGAGCACGGCGATTACATCGCGCCGGAAGACATGGCGGTGATGAAGCAGAAAGGCATCTGGTATGTGCCGACGATGTTCGTGGGCGAGTACGTCGCGCACGGGCGGGCGCAGGCGGGTGCGCCGGTGTGGGAGCAGATGGTGCAGATTAATGGCGAGACGTTCAAGCGCGCCATGCAGGAAGGAATCAAGATCGCGTTCGGGACCGACGTGGGCGGGTTCGACTGGAGCGTGAATCCGGCGAAGGAGTTCGAGGTGCGCACGAAATGGGGACAGAGTCCGGCGGCGGCGATCCGCTCGGCGACGATCGATGCGGCAACGCTGCTCGACATGCAGAACCGGATCGGATCAATCGAGCCGGGGAAGCTGGCGGACATTATCGCCGTCCCGGGAGATCCGCTGACGGACATTACCGTGCTGGAGAAGGTGAACTTCGTGATGAAGGACGGGACAGTTATCAAAAAGCCGTAGGTCGTAGGTCGAAGGTCGTTGGTCGGCTGTCATACGGAAGGGCGAGCGAATGTCTCGCCTTTTTTCGTTCAGGTTCCGTTAAGGTGCGGCGGCGCAGGCTGGTGGGAAAGGAGGACGAAATGCGTCCAAGATTACTCGCGGTAGCGGTAGCGGTGGTGGCAATGACGATGGGGATGGCCGTCGCGCAAACTTCAAAGGCCAATTCGGGGAAGAAGGAACATCCGAAGATCACGATGAAACAGGCACGGCAGACGGCGCTGGCGACGGAAAAAGGGACGATCAAGAGCGCGGAGTTGGAGCGGGAGAAAGGGCGGCTGATCTACTCGTTTGACATCAAGACCGCCGACGGGATCCATGAAGTGAACGTGGACGCGATGGATGGCAAGGTGGTCGAGGATTCGAAGGAATCGGCCGCGGAAGAAGCAAAAGAAGCGAAGCAGGAGAAGAAGGACCACGCGCATAAGCAGATGCCGAAGTAAGAGGTCAGCGCAGGGGACACTGAGGAAACACAAGGTCCCTCGACTCCGGCGCGCAAAGGCAGCGCGCCTCCGCTCGGGATGACAAAACACTTGACCTCCGCTGGGATGACAAAACATTAAAGACGAGCGCCGAGGGCGCAGAGCGACGGAGGGCGCAGAGCGACGGAGGGCGCAGATAACAGCAGATTCCTCGCTTCGCTCGGAATGACAAATCATCGGGGGCGTAAGCTAGCAGCGTGCGGGTGCTGGTAATCGAGGACGAAAAGCGGCTGGCGGCGAATATCGCGCGGAGCTTGCGAGAAAGCGCCGGGTACGCGGTCGATTGCGCGTACGACGGCGAAGAGGGGCTCTACCTGGCGCAGTCGAACCCGTACGATCTTATCGTGCTGGACCTCATGTTGCCGAAGCTCGATGGCCGCGCGGTGCTGGGGCGCGTGCGTAAGGCGGGAAACGCGGCGCCGGTGCTGGTGCTGACGGCGCGCGATGAGCGCGAGTCGGTAATCGCGCTCTTGAACGCGGGGGCGGACGATTACGTCACCAAACCGTTCGACCTGGGTGAACTGATCGCGCGGGCGAAGGCGCTGATCCGGCGCGGCAAAGGGCAGGGCTCGGCATCGCTGAAGGTACGGGATGTGCAGATCGACACGGCGAAGCGGCAGGTGACGCGCAATGCCAAACCGGTGGCGCTCTCGGCGATGGAGTACCGGGTGCTGGAATATCTTGCGCATCGTAAAGGGGCGATCGTCTCCAAGACCGAGCTGCTCGAACACCTCTACGACTTCAATTGGGAGCGCTTCAGCAACGTCATCGAGGTGTACATTTCCGGGCTTCGTCGAAAGCTGGAAGACCGCAACGGGGAGCTGATCCAGACGCTGCGCGGGCAGGGATACCTTCTGCGGGAGTGAGTACAGGTGTCGGGTGTCGGGCCTTGACACCTGAGAGCTGACACCTGACACCACATGCGGGATCGTAAGGGGTTTCGAGGCAAATGCGGAAGAGGTCGTTAACCCGGCAGTTAATCGTGTCGGTGGTGCTGACGCAACTGGTGCTGACGGCGGCGGTGGTCGCGCTGGCGACGTACCTCACGGTGCGGCAGTTGCGCGCGTCGTTTGACGCCGAACTGCATGGCCGGGCGATGGCGATCTCGGCGCTGGTGCGCTATTCCGAGGACGAGAAGCCGAAGCTGATCTTCGACGCGACCATGGTGCCGCCGCCCTTGGACGCGCGCAGCACGGACGAATACGAAATCGTCGGCAGCGATGGCCATATGATCGCGCGTTCCGCCTGGTGGGCCGCATTCCAGCCGGTCAAAGGAGAGGGCCGCGGCTCCTGGGATGTGCGCGTGGACGAGCGCCCCTACCGGGTTATCCGGCTGAAAAATGTCCCGGTGCTCGACGAGGAGGCGCCGGGCGCAACCAGCCCGGAACGGTTGACGGTGTATTATGCCGCGTCTTCCGCGGGGATCCGGGAGCGGGCGGCGCGGGTCGCGTTGGTGATCCTGCTGGGAAGCCTGGCGCTGCTGGTGGTGGCGATCGCGGCGGCGGTGTGGGCGGTGCGCAGAGGACTGGAGCCACTCGAGAAGTTGGCGGCCAGCGCGGGACAGGTGACGGCGCAGAACTGGAAATTGAACGCTCCCGAGGAAGCGCACGCGACGCTTGAGTTAGCGCCGCTCACGGCCGCGATGGACCGAATGCTGGCGACGTTGCAGTCGGCGTTCACCTCGCAACGAGACTTCGTTGCCAACGCCGCCCACGAATTGAAGACGCCCATTGCAGTGCTGAAATCGACACTGCAACTGGCGTTGCAGCGTCCGCGGACGGCCGAGGAATATCGCGCGCGCTTGCAGGAGGCGCTCGACGACGTAGCACGCCTGGAGTCGCTGGCACATTCCCTGTTGCGGCTGGCGCGGGCGGAGCAGTTGCAGGGGCGCGACCGCCAGGAACTGCCCGCGGTTGACGTGGCGGCGAGCTGCGAACAAAGCGCGGAGCGCTGG
>JBOGLI010000433.1:0-5135 GCA_050746165.1 Terriglobales bacterium
GGCCTACTAAATGAGACGTGGCCCCTCACTGATCATTACGCTGGCGAGCGGAAAAAGTTCCCCCGAACCTCCAGCGAGCCCTGTATATGGAAATTAGACACCAGAACCGCGGGAAGGTGAGCAAAGAAAGGGACACGGGGTGAGGGGCGAGGGACAAGGCAAAGACATTTCCGAGTGTCGATCGCCGATTGTCGATTCACACCACACTCAGGAAGGATTTGTCTTGTGCCTCGTGCCTTGTGCCTCGTGCTTTGTCCCTATATCTTCACATCCAGGCTACGCCACAGGTACCAACTGGCGACGGTGCGGTAGGGGCGCCACGGTTCGGACACTCTTAACACCTGCTTAGGTTTGGGCATGGCACGTTTGCGGTAGGCGCGGCGGATGGCATTGTTGAGGCCGAAGTCGGCAGTGGGCATCACGTCGGGACGGTGCAGGGCGAACATCAGGAACATCTGCGCCGACCACACGCCGATGCCTTTCACCTGCGTTAGGTGTTCGATAACGGACGAATCGGACATCTTGGGCAGCTCTTCAAAATTGAGCACTCCGGCGCGTGTCTTTTCGGCGAGGTCACGCAGATAGCTCGCCTTGGCGCGGGAGAAACCGATTGCGCGCATCTGGTCGTCGGAGAGAGAGAGAATTGCCTCCGGCGTTACCGCCGCCCAGATTCCGGAAATCTTGGTGCCGTCTCCGCCATTGCAGGCGGCGCACTGGGTCAAGAGCCGCTCGAAAATCGTGGTCGCCGCCTTGCCGTTTAGTTGTTGAAACGCGATCGAACGAGCCACGGCCGCGAAGGTCGCGTCGCGCCGGGGGATCTTCGGCGGGCCGACCTGTTCGATGATCGCCTTCATTACCGGGTCGGCGGACTTCAGGTGCTCGACGGCTTTCTTCATCTGCGCGGGAGTGAGTTTTGCGGGCTTCAAAGAATTAACCACGGATTTACACGGGTGCACACGGATCAAACAATATACGGGAAATCCGTGAACATCTGTCTGAATCCGTGTTGAATCGCCGGCTTATTTTGCGGCGCGGCCGCCGAGGGCCATCAGCACTATCCCGCCAACGACGAGAGCGATCGAGGCTGCCTGCGGCATCCGTTCGGTGTGGCGCGTCTGCACGCCGACCGAAGCCCCGCCGATTTTAATCCCGTTCGTTTCCGTGCGGGGAATCCCGACGAAGAACGAGCAGATACCCACGATCAACACGATCACGCCAATAACGAGCAGTGCACGCATGGCAACATCCTACATGGAAAACAGGATTCAATCGCCTTCCGCGTGGCTATAGCGGCCGACGTGCAGCATCTGTTCTCGCCTTTGCTTCTTTTCGCGGAAGCGCCAGGCCCAGAGCGAACCGGCGACCACGACGAATAAGCAGATTTCGATGAAGACCTTTTCCCCGTCCAGGTAATCGACAGCTTTATTGTCGAGATTCTGGTTGGTCAGAATGCCGTGCACAAAGAGCAGGGCAGCGGCGGGATAAACGAGAAAGTGTAGCCACTTCCACAGCTTGCGTCCGAGGGGAATTCGGTAAATGGAGCTGACGACGACGATGACGACGGCGTAGAAGGCAATCGCGCCCAGCGTGTTTTCCAGCGGCTGCTGCGGCGATTGGACGGGGAGAAGCACATCGAATACGCGAAAATGCGGCAAACCAATGAACAGCAGCAGGATTGGGTGGAGGACGACGAATGTCAGTACGGCATATCCGGTCCAGGTGTGAATCTGGAAGATATTGATGTGTTTCCGATGCGGCCAGTAGCGGACGGGGCTGTAGCGAACCGAGATCAGGAGCCCAAGGCAGATGTTCAGGGTAGCGAGGGCGACCGCCACCAGTCCGGCGTAGCTGCTCAGATCAATTGCGGTCATTCGGGGCCGATGCTCACCTGAATAAGATTAGATGATGGAACCCGGCGCGCGGGTAAAGTTGTGTTATCTCTCTCGCGCGCGGGGCATTCAACGTCCTACCGGGGGTGACGGCACTTCTTATTCGCAGAAGATGCGGATCTTTTTCCCGTCGCCCTTATCGATGTCGAGATCGAGCTGCTCGAGCGCTTCGACATCGTCGTCTTTTCCGAGCCCGTGGAGCCGGAACACGCCGACGTCGACGCCATGCTCCTTGAGTTTTTCCGCGACATTCTTCGGGAGCATGCCGGCCATCGACATTCCTGCGCGCGCGAAGGCCAGCGGCATACGGATGTTGACCGGCTTGCGGCCGGGTTCGTCCACCACGATGCGGAGATAGCGTTTCGGTGCGGATTGCGGTGCATTGGCGGATTCCTGCGCTTCGCCCGCTGCAACCGAGGAATTCCCCAGCTTCTGGAGCAGTTTCTCCGCGTCCTCGGAAGTGATCTTGCCTTGGGCGACCATGTCCAGCACTTTGCGAGTTTCCAGTGACATAACCTCTCCTTCTCAGTTCAGTTTTTCCAGGGCTTCCTCGATGGTGATTTCGCCGCGCGCCAGTTGCTCCAACACGAACAGGTTGGGGGAAGGAGCGTCGAAGGATTTGTCGAGGGCAGCGGCGATGGCGTTGAGCCGGTTTTTTACGGTGGGGTAGCTGATATCGAACAGCTCTTCCATCTTCTTGATCGACCCGTGATGCCGCACAAAGGCAATAACGAACGCCTGATCCTCAGGCTTGATTTGAGCCAACGGCGGCACATCGAACGCGCCTTCCATGGTCACCTGGCAGTTGGGACAGGCCATGCGGGAGACCGCCATGGGGTTCTTGCACTCAGGACAGGCTGCGTTCGAGATATTCATGGTTGAGTCCAATAAACGAGATTATTATCGGGAATAAAATTAATAATGTCAATTCATATATTTAGTAAGTTAAGTTTTTAACTTTTCTATGCGTGAAGAGGCGCGCTTCGGTGGTGTCGCACTTTGAATCTCAAGATTGGGAAGCGGACCTCCGGTTATTGGTCACACCGGCAATGCGGCGCGAAGATAGCGTTTAACCTCGCTTCCGCGCGACGTCGGTTGAGCTATTCTTCTGAAGAATTTGAGACGGAGGTTTGCGGCATGGCGAAAATTGTCTACGGCTTGAGCCAGTCTCTGGATGGCTACGTCGACCACATGAAGTTAGGGCCGCCCGCGCCCTCGGCCTTCCGTCACTTCATCGAGCTCGTGGGTGGACTGACGGGCATGATATACGGTAGCCGCTCGTATGAAATCATGCGTTACTGGGATGAAGACCTTGCTGACTGGGACGCGGACGATCGCCAGTTTGCGGCGGTGTGGCGCAGTAAACCGAAGTGGGTTATGTCGCGTTCGCTCAAGTCGGTTGGTCCCAACGCCACGCTTGTCGCGGAGGACGTCGAAGCGGCGGTTTGCAGGCTCAAGGCTGAGTTGGCCGGCGAGATTTTAGTTGGTGGACCAGACCTGGCGCACAGCCTGACCGAGGCTGGTCTCATCGATGAGTATCGACTTTACCTCCGCCCGGTCGTGCTTGGTGGTGGCAAGCCATTCTTCCTCGGCCCGCGGCCGCCACTCCACCTTGCGGCAAGCGAACTAATCGCCGAAGACCTGATTCGGTTGACGTACGTTCCTGCTTAGAGTGCGACTGGCCCGGCGGACCGCGCTCACGCGTCAGCTCTACTCTGGGTCGTGAGCAAAAATCCAAACTGAGACACTATCCGAGGATCCAGCAGATGGAAAGGGCGCGGCGTTTGTGCCGCGCCGCTGGCGCTCGGGAAAAATTTGATTGCACCCACCGCTGCCGCGGTGGGCTAACGAATTCCGCCGCTCCGCGGCTGGGCAGGTTATTTCGACAAGAACCGTCCCCGCCCTGAACGTTTAATGTGTTTCACGTGCTCGCGTAGTATTTCACCCGCTCCGAACTTGCGAAATCGGTTATCGCGTTCGAGCTCGACGAGCTCATTGGCAGTTGGACTCGCGTCTTCATCTTCGTCCAACGCCGATGCAAGTTTCTCGTTGGAGCGCTTCCGGATGATCTGTCGTGCAGCGCGCTTCGCTGCAGGAATGGCTTTCCGCGCCGCCTTTTGATTGTCCCAATGCGTTCGGCGCTGTTTGTCGTAATCGAGTTCTGTCTTCTCTTTCGGAGTCTTGCGTCTCATTACGTGATGCTCGCCTCTTCGTACGTCCCGTACACCTCGCGGAGCGCATCGCAGATTTCGCCGACGGTGGCGTAGGCGCGGACGGCATCGATGATGAAGGGCATGGTGTTCGCGTCGGAAACGCCATCCTTTTTCACCTGTGGTTCCTGCGCCGCGGCTTTCTTGAGGGCGTCGAGGCAGCGGCGGACATCGTCGTTGCTGCGCCGTTCACGGAGCTTCTTCAGTTTCTCGGTCTGAGCGCGTTGGACGGAGTCGTCGATGTACAAAATATTCGGAGACTCTTCCTTGATGGTGAACTCGTTGGCGCCGACGACGATCTTTTCCTTTGCCTCGACGGCGCGCTGGAACTGGTAGCTGGCTTCGGCGATCTCTTTCTGAGGGAATCCGCGCTCGATGGCCTTCACCATGCCGCCCATCGCGTCCATTTTCTCGAAGTAATCGAAGGCGCCTTTTTCCATGTCGAGCGTGAGTTTTTCGAGGAAGTAGGAGCCGCCGAGCGGGTCGATGGTCTGGGTGACGCCGCTCTCGTAGGCGATGATCTGCTGCGTGCGTATGGCGATGCGCGCAGCATCGGCGGTGGGGAGCGCCAGGGCTTCGTCGTGGGAGTCGGTGTGGAGAGACTGAGTGCCGCCCAGCACCGCAGCCAGCGCCTGGACGGCCACACGAGCGATGTTGTTCATGGGCTGCTGAGCGGTCAGCGAGACGCCCGCTGTCTGCGTATGGAAGCGCATCAGCTTCGTGCGTTCCTGTTTCGCCCCGAAGCGGTCGTTCATCAGCCGGTACCAGATTTTGCGGGCGGCGCGGTACTTCGCGATTTCCTCGAAAAAATCGTTATGCGCGTTGAAGAAGTAGCTCAGGCGCGGGCCAAATTCGTCCACGTCGAGGCCGCGGCGGCGCGCCCACTCGACATATTCGACGCCATCGTAAATCGTGAACGCCAGCTCCTGGAGCGCCGTCGAACCGGCTTCGCGGATGTGGTAGCCGCTGATTGAAATCGTGTTGAAACGAGGCGTGAACTTCGAACCGAACTCGAAGGTGTCGATCACCAGGCGCA
>JBOGLI010000434.1:0-2109 GCA_050746165.1 Terriglobales bacterium
TATACAGCCGCGCTTTCTCGGTATTCCTGGCCGGGGTTTTCCTGTCGGGAACCTGCTTGTTTGCGCAGTCTGATAAGGATCAATCGAAAGCGTCCCAGAGCCAGCAGGACCAGGACCCCCTCAATCGCCCCCTGACCAAGAAACAAATCAAGAAGCAGCAGAAAGAGCTAAAGGGCGAGTTGGGCGGGGTGTACAAAAAGTGGCTCAATGAGGACGTGCGGTGGATCATTACCGACGAAGAGCGTGCCGCCTTTAAGCAGCTCAGTAACGACGAAGAGCGCGACAACTTTATCGAGAATTTCTGGGCACGGCGCGATCCCACGCCCGACACTCCCGAGAACGAGTACAAGGAAGAGCATTACCGCCGCATTGCGTATGCGAACGAGCACTTCGCCGCCGGCAAGCCCGGCTGGATGACCGACCGCGGCCGTATCTACATCATGTACGGCAAACCGGATGAGATCGAGTCGCACCCGTCGGGTGGTTACTACGAGCGCCCCGCGGAAGAGGGCGGCGGTTCGACCTCGACCTACCCGTTCGAGGACTGGCGTTACCGCTACCTCGAGGGTATCGGGCAGGAAATTATCATTGAGTTTGTCGATACGTGCATGTGCAACGACTACCACATGTCGATCGACCGCTCCGAAAAAGACGCGCTGCTGAACGTGCCCGGCGCGGGCCTCACCCAGTACGAGGAAATGGGACTCGCCAACAAGTCGGACCGGTTTACCAATGGCGGTCTCGAGCGGCTTGGCAATGGTCCATTTACCGGCAGTGCCAGCAACAATGAATTCTCGCGGCTGGAGCAATACGCGAAGTTGAACGCGCCGCCGCCGGTCAAATTTAAGGACCTGGAAGAAGTGGTCAGCCACCACATCAGCTACCAGAACATCATGCCGTTTGATGTGCAGTGGGATTTCGTGCGCGTGACCTCCGACACGGTGCTGGTTCCGATTACCGTTCAGATCAAGAACAAGGACATCACGTTTAACACGAAAGACGGTGTCTCCACCGGACTGGTCAACATCTTCGGGCGGCTGAGCACGCTGACCGGCCGCATAGCCCAAACCTTCGAGGACACGGTGAGCGTGCAGCAACCGGAAGAGCTGCTCCCCAAGGTGCTGAACGGCGACAACGTGTATTGGAAAGCCGTTCCTTTGCGCGCCGGGCGCTACAAACTGGACCTGGTGCTGAAAGACGTCAATGGCGACCACGTCGGATACTACGAGAAGGGCATCGTGGTTCCGGAGTATTCCGAGGACCGGCTGTCGAATTCGACGCTGATCCTGGCCGACATCATGGAGAAGGTGCCGAGCAAGTCGGTGGGAGCGGGCAATTTCGTAATCGGCGATACGAAAGTGCGGCCACGGGTGGCGGCGGCCGACGGGCAGCCGGCGACCTTTAAGCGCAACCAGCGGCTGAACTTCTGGATGCAGGTGTACAACCTGGGCGTGGACGACAAGACGCACAAACCTTCGGCCAACGTGCAGTACCAGATCGTCGACACCAAGACGAATAAGCCGGTAGTCAACTCGGAGGAGAATTCGTCGAATATCCTGAATGCGGGCGACCAGATGACGCTGGAGAAGTCGCTGTCGCTGGCATCGGTCCCTCCGGGCACGTATCGCATCACAATCAAGGTGACCGATAACCTGACCAAACAGACGATCAATCCCTCGGCCTCGTTCCAGGTCGAGTAAGGCCCCGGCGAAATTCATGCTGGAGGTGGCGAATATGGGCCGTAAGCTCGGATACGTACTGTTAGTAGCGGCGCTGGTGATTCCTGCCGCGGCCGCCGACAAAACGGGTTCGATCGCCGGTTTCGTACGCAACTCCGCAGGAAACGCGCAGATGGGAGCGGTGGTCGAGGTCTTTACCCGGGCTACGCAACCGCTCACGGTGTTTACCGACGACCGCGGACATTTCCTGGCAACAGGCCTGACCCCCGGCATCTATCACGTCAAGGTCAGTGCCCCGGCATTCCTGCCGGCCCTCCGCGAGAACGTAAGCCTGCGTCCTGGCGCCGCCGTGCTGGTCAATATCACGCTCAACACCTTGTTTGAAGCCATGGAAATGCTGCCCTCGCGGCGCAATCTTTCCGACGAAGAG
>JBOGLI010000435.1:0-3090 GCA_050746165.1 Terriglobales bacterium
GGCTTAGTACGCATTAGCTAGTACTACTTAGTTCTCTCGTTTATTTACTCCTAAGTACATTTGCGATGGAGCGTTTCCGTGTCGGCGACCTTAGCCCGGCAATTGGGCATCGGACGTAACCCGTGAATCTTAGTACTTTACGGTAGGCCCAGATGGATTACGGTAACTGGCTGGGTCGACGGGTGCGCGATAGCGCTGTTGGAGGAGCCAATCGCTTCCGTGCTTCTGCCATAGATCGACGACAAAAAAAGCTTTATTGCCGGCGATGAGGACGAAGCTGGCAATGGCATGATCATCGAGGGTCTTCACGGCCATCTGCCAGAGACGCGCTTGGCCCAGATCGCGGTTTCCGTTGAGCCATTGGCCGCGCGAGATCGGCGCACCTGGCGGCTGCGGCGACCATTCCACGAAGTCGCCGGTAAGCAGTGCGGCGGCGCGTTGCTCGTTGCCCGCGCCGATCGCGGAGTGTAACTGGTTCTCGAGGTTGGTGAAAGTTGCCACAGGTATGGTCGCCATCTGCCCGGTCGCGGGTGCTTGCGCGAAGGTGGTGGCGATCAGCGCGAACACGGCAACTACGATGGTAGGAAGCTTCATGTCGCAATGGTAGCCGTAATCGAAGCGTCGAACGGGGCCACAAAAAATTAACCACGGATTTTCACGGATCGACACCGATGAGAAATCAGATCAGTGCGAATCCGTGCAGATCCGTGGTTAACAAAATAAGGGGCGGCCTCGCGGCCGCCCCAGCAAAACACAGTCGGAACGTTCAATAAGAGGTCACGCAACTGGTGGAAGCGTTGCTCCACAGCGGCTGGACTGCGAACGTTCCCGAACCGAAGTTGACGAACGAAGTCCCGGAGGTCCACGCGCATTTGTCGCCGTTCTCGGAGCCGCCGGAATCGAGCCAGCCGCCGTTGGGGAACTGATCGGTGGCCGTCTCAGCTAACTCGTGTCCTTCGACGATCGTCTGCCCCGCGTCGTAGCCGAGGCCGTTGAAATTAGCGCCGCAGCTTGCGCCGGCGTCGGTCATGTACGGGAGATTCGTGTACGCGATATAGCCGTAGGACGAACTGGTCGAGCTATGCCACGCGCAGTACTGGGTGCCGAAGCCGCTGGCGTTGTTGCCGGTGGCGGTGGCGATGACGTACTGCACGCTGGCATTGCTGCCAACGCTGGTATTGCCGAAGTGAGCGGCGGACTTAATCGCCTCACTCGCCAACTGGGATTGCGAGGGCCGAGACGGAGCGGCACTGGCGTTGTCGTACCAGTAGCCGGCGTAGATGCCGTTCGGATTGCCGGCGTGCTGTCCGCTGCTGCCGCAGGTGATGGTTCCCGACGCGACGCCCTGGCAATACTGCGTCACCGAGTTGAACCACTTGCTGCCGCCGACACCCGAGAGGAAGTTGATCTCGTTGGTCGCTTCGTTATAGGGATCGTTGCCGGTCCACTGCGAGCCCCAGAAAACGATGTACACCTTCGGCGCGGTCTCGACTCCGATGACGCCCGAAGAACCGTCGCTGACACCGCCGTGGTAATACAGGTTGCTCGAACGGGTCGGACGCGCTTTCTGCGCCGCCCGGAAATTGTCCATCGCTTCCACAGTGGGATGAATCGTCACCGGGGGCTGGCCTTCCTCCAGATAGCGCACGCCACCGGGATTGCCGTCGTAAACCATGTGCTGCGCCGCCTGCGAATGTTCGCTGCTATTTCCCTGTGCGTTCGCGGCCGTGAATGCGCCCAGGGTAACGGTCAACAGCAGGGTGGTTGGAAAAGACACAAAGGAACGAACTCTCACGCTCGCGACCTCCGGGTAAGCTCGGGTTCGCCGCAGAAAGTGGCTTCCGGGACCGGTTTCCCGGCGATAGGCGTCGGGCGACGCCCTACTCTCCCCCCACCCCTGAAACTCGTTAGCCGAGCTGAATGTCAGGGATGCTACCCTGCTTCCGCAGCGGCGTCAATGCACGGCGGAATGACGCAAGTCACCGATGCTGACGTTACCACCACGAAAGAGGGTGGCGTGTCCCCGGAGCATTTTCCCGTCCGGCACGGCGAACAGGTCTTCGCGGCGGTGGCCGAATTGCAACAGCGATTCCTTCCCCCGAGATCGTGACCGGATTTCCTCGTTTCCTTGGCCTCTTCCCGTTACTTTGTGATACTGTTACGCGCATTCCAGTGTGTCAGCCGATAACAGGCGCGGTCCCTGGCTGGCCGTGCCCAATCCAGCGTTCCCCCCGGCACTCACGGAACTCAGCGCGGAGTCCAAGATGGCACTCGGGTTCGGCTTCAATAAGGCGAAGGTACTAGCTTCGGCGGAAAAATACGTCCAGCAAGGCAAACTGCAAAACGCGATCGGCGAGTATGAGAAGGTCGCCAAGGAAGATGCGAAGGACCTGACCGTACTGAACACGATCGGCGACCTGTACGCGCGCCTCGGACAAGTGGACAAGGCGACGGCCAGCTTCCGCAAGGTGGGCGATCACTACGCCTCCGACGGCTTCACCGTGAAGGCGATCGCCATGTACAAGAAGTTGACCAAGCTGAATCCCAGCGCGGTCGACGCCGTCCAGCGGTTGGCGGAGTTCTACACCCAGCAGGGCCTCTACAACGACGCGCGCCAGCAGTACGTGGCGGTGGCCGAGTACTGGCTGAAGAACAACGACCAGGCCGCGGCGGCCGGCGTCTTCAACAAGATGCTCGAACTGGACCCGGACAACGCCGCCGTCCAGACGAAACTCGCCGATCTTTATATCAAGCTGGGCAAGAAAGAAGACGCGAAGGAAATCTTCTTTCGCGCGGCCGATTCGTTGCACATGCGCGGAGCACTGGACGCGGCCGACGAAGCGCTCGGCAAGATCCTGAACATCGATCCGACGAACGCGCGGGCGCTGATGAAGCGGTCGCAGTTGGCGATGGATCAGGGCGACGGCGCGACGGCCACGAGGATGCTGGGCCAGGTGTCGAACCTGGACGCGAATCCTGACGGGTTGGCGCTGCTGCTGCGCGCGCGCCTGATGACCGGCGAGGCGGACGCGGCCGAAAATGCGGCGCGTACGCTGGTGCAATCGCACAAAGACTTCAGCGGTATCAGCG
>JBOGLI010000436.1:0-3112 GCA_050746165.1 Terriglobales bacterium
CAAGGTGAGCAGGCAAGTCTTCTTGCCCATGTCGAGCGACTGGAGGAGGTCAAGGACGTTCATCTGCGCCAGGGTGCCGCGCAAGGTTCCGTCGGAGGCGGGCGCCTCCTTGGCCATTTTTTCCAGCGCGATCTTGTCAATCACGCGCTTGATGCGGCCGGCGGCGGCCTTGATGAAGAACGGCTTTTCGACAAAATCTTCGACCGCGTCCTGCACGCCCTTGAGTCGCTCGGTGACGTCGCTCTTGCTGGCGATGAGGATCACGGGTATGCGCGACGTCGAGGGCCGCGACCGGATTTTTTCCAGCAACTGGCGGCCGTCCATGCCGGACATGTGGTAGTCGCTGACGATCAGGTCGAATGGTTCGTCGATGGCGCGCAGAAGTGCGTCGGCGCCATCGGACGCGGTGTGGATCACCGCCGCCTGCGCCAGCGCATTGGTCAGCAGGCCCAGCACCATCGGATTGTCGTCCACCAGCAGGACCTTGACGTTGTTATGCATGAAAAATCTTCTGGGAGTTAGTAGGTAGGAGTTGGGAGTTTAGCGAAGGGTGCTGCAGTTGCCGGCGCGTTTCGCAAACTCCTAACTCCTAGCTCCTAACTCCTTTTCCGGCGGTAGTCCCCGCTCTTGCCCCCGGTCTTTTTCTCCAGCACCACTTCACGGATGGCGATGCCCTTATCGAGGGCCTTGCACATGTCGTAAACGGTGAGCGCGGCGACGCTGGCCGCCACCAAGGCTTCCATTTCCACCCCTGTCGTGGCGCTAGTAACTACGCGGGATGCAATGGCGACGCCATTCTGGCACACTTCGGCGGTCACATCAACGACGCTCAGCGGCAGCGGATGGCACATCGGGATGAGCTCCGACGTGCGTTTTGCCGCCATGATCCCGGCCACCCGCGCCACCTCCAGCGGGTCGCCTTTGGGATTTCGGGCGAGTTCCTTAACCACCGCCGGCTTCATCTCGACGAACGCCGACGCCGCGGCCTCACGACGGGTGCTTCCCTTGCCGGAGACATCGACCATGCGGGCACGCCCGGCTTTGTCGTAATGAGAGAGTTTCTTCTTCATTGCGGAGCACGTGTTGCGTGTCTCGTGTTTGGTGTTTCGGATGTCATGGATTTTCCGAGACACGGAACACGAAACACCGAACACCAACGAACTATACCCACCCGCTTCTATACACGATCCACCAGCTCAAGAACAGCACTGGCACGGTCGCGATCAGTCCCCAGACCAGCGGAAGAGCAAAGTCCAGCACCAGGCTGAGCACGGTGAAGATAATCCAGAATAGTTTTCGCTGGTCCATGAAAAACAGTCGTCAGTCGTCGGTCTCCAGTCGTCAGTAGGTCAATAACACCGAAACCATTTCCCCACTATTCATTTCCGGCCGATCCGGAGCGACGATGAGGTAACAGTTGGCGCGCGCATTGGCGGCCATATCACCGGAGCCCTGCCACTTCACCAGTTCCACCTCGGGCTGGCGGTGTCCGCCCGACAATAATGCCGGCAGGAAGCGCGTCAGTCCCGCTTTCGTCCTCACCTCAGCTTTCAGCCGTGCCTGCGCGAATACCAGCGGGCTGGGCGCCGCACCGGCGAGCGCATCGACCATGGTTCGCGCGAACAGTTCGAAGCACACCATCGTCGAAACGGGATTTCCGGGAAGTCCGAAAAAGTATGTCGGCTTCGCGCCCGACCGGGCCGGCGCCGCCCCAAAGACGATTGGCTTACCTGGCTGAATCTGCGCGCCCGTAAAGAAAAACTCGGCGCGCAGTTCGCGGAGCACGTTCTCCACCAAGTCATACTTCCCCATGCTGACGCCGCCGGAAATCAGCAGCAGGTCGGCGGAAAGGCCCTCCTCGAGGAGCCTGCGCAAAGGGGTTTCCTCGTCCGGCGCGATCGGCAAAATGACTGGCTCGCCGCCGGCGCGCCCCACCTGCGCCGCCAGCGAGTATGAATTGGAATTGCGGATCTGGTTCGGGCCCGGTTGGGCGGCGACATCGACGATCTCGTCTCCCGTCGAGAGAATCGCCACCCGCGGGCGGCGATAGACATTGATTTGCGATTGGCCGCATGCGCCGGCCAGGGCGATGGCCGCCGGCGTGAGGCGTGTCCCCGGTTTCAGGAGGACCACTCCACGCCGCGCCTCCGCGCCTACTGGAACGAAATTCTCGCCTGCATGCACCGAGCGCTGCACGTGCACCTGGTCGCCGGCTCGCGACGCGTATTCCACCATCACCACCGCGTCGGCTCCCGCGGGCAAAGGCGCGCCCGTCATGATCTCCGCGCATTCGCCGGCGGCGATTCTTATATCCGAATCCGGGCCTCCGGCACGAATTTCCGCAACCAGCTTCAACGTAGCGGGAATGCGTTCGACGTCCGCGGCGCGCAGCGCATAGCCGTCCCTAGCGGCGCGGGAAAACGGTGGAAAATCGCGGTCGGCTTCGATATTTTGTGCAAGTACCCGGCCGCAGGCGGAGGCGATCTCAACCATCTCAGGTGCGGGTGGCGCGACCTTCGCGGCCTCGCGCGCCACGGCGCCGAGAGCGTCGTCAAACGTAAGCACCAGCGGACTGGAGGTGGTCGCCTGAACCATTCCAGCGATTCTAACTCCGCAGCATGAGAAAGGCCCGGAGCTGGCGCTCCGGGCCCGGCGGACTTCGCGATTGGATCTGCTATTTCTTCTTCGTGGTTGACTTGCCCTTGCCGAATGTGGTTTCCACCTTTGCGCCGATGGAGGCCAGCATCTGCTTGGCAGGATCGGCATACGGCCCAGTAGGCGCCAGCTCAAGATATTTATTGAACGCCTCCGACGTACCCGCCGGAGCTTCCATCTTGTCGCCCTTCGTGGTCGCCTTGCCCATCAGGTTCACGCCCTTCCAGTAATAAGCGTCGGCCTTATTCGGATCCGCTTGTATGGCCTTATCGAATGCGGCGACCGCTTCGTCGACCTTGCCGGTATTGGTCAGCACGGCTCCTTCGTTGAAGTAATAGCGCCCGGCATCGGTAGGATCCACCTGCGCCGCCTGGTCATAGGCCTGCACGGCCTTCGCGGTATCGCCGGACTTGGCATAGGCTTCGCCCAGGTTGTTGTAATAGGCGCCCTGCTGTTT
>JBOGLI010000437.1:0-2466 GCA_050746165.1 Terriglobales bacterium
AACGATCACCGCGCCGCCAAAAATGTTGGCGGCGGCGGCGGTCAGGCCCAGCAGAATGCTGAGAGTAATGGGATTCATGAGAATGCGGAAGGATAACAGAAGCAAATTGCGGAACCGGGGAATTGCGGAATGGGCAAAAGGAGGCTTCGGGCGATTACGCCTGAATTCAGCCTGCGTTCAGATTCCGAAGTGCCTCGTTGAACTCATCGCCATTGAGATGAAAACTTCCGTCTTGCTGAACATCTACGGCCCTGAACGGGAATGTCGCCCAGAGTCCCAGGAAATCGTCCTTGAGTTTTCCTTCCTCCTCACATTGTGCGAACTCGCCGTGCTTCAATGCAATCAAGAGGTTTGTCGCTCGAAACCAAACTGCCATTACATCCGCGCCCGGACTGCACGCACTCTGAAACACGTTGGACGCAATCCCCGCTGGGCCAGGTCCCGGCGGACGGGATTGCTCAATTTCCTTCATTAACTTGATCACCGCAGCCAAATCGCTCGGTGCGACGGGCGGCACTGCTTCTCCGCTAGAAATGCTCTCGAGATCAAACATCGTGCACCTCGCCAGTGATCCAGTCCGCAATTCCCCGATTCGGCAATTCCGCAATCACCCGCTATGTCGTATGTGCATCACGTCGCCGTCCTTAACGACGTACTCTTTGCCTTCCAGTCGCAGCGTCCCTTTCGCGCGCGCGTTCGCTTCCGAGCCGGCTTCCAGTAACTGGTCCCAGTGAATGGTTTCGGCGCGGATGAAGTGGTGCTCCAGGTCGGTGTGGATCGCGCCCGCTGCCTGCTGCGCCTTCGTGCCGCGCTCGATCGTCCACGCGCGGCATTCGTCCTCGCCCACGGTGAAGAATGAAATCAGGCCGAGCAGCTCGTAGGTCTTGCGGATTAGCCGCGTGAGGCCGCTCTCCGTCAGTCCGTAGCTGGAGAGAAAATCGGCGGCATCCTCGTCCGACATCTCCGCCAATTCCGCCTCCACCTTGCCGCAGATAGCAGTCGCGCCGGTGTTTGGGCGCGCGGCGACATCCTTCAAATTGAATTTTTCGACCGCCTGCTCCAGGTCCTTGCCCAGTTCGGTTGACTCGCTGATGTTCAGGACGTAGAGAATCGGCTTTTCGCTCAGGAACATGAAGCCGCGAATGCGCTTCTTGTCGTCACTCGTCATTTCCATTTCGCGCAGCGGTTTTTCCGATTCCAGCCACGCTTTGCAGCGCAGGATGAGCTCGTGCTCTTTCTCAATCTCCGGAGTTTTCGCCTTCTTCAGGTCTTTTTGCAGACGCTCTATCCGCTTTTCCACCTGGCCGAGGTCGCTGACCATCAGGTCGAAATCGACATTCTTGATGTCGCGCAACGGATCGACCGGCCCGACGTGCGGCACGGCATCGTTCTCGAAGGCGCGCACCACGTGCAGGAGCGCGTCAACGTTGCGAAGATTAGCCAGGAACGCGGTTTCTTTCAGCGCCTCCTCGCCGATCGCGGCCACGTCCACGAACTCGACCGACGCATGCACCAGCTTGCGTGGATTGCATTGCGCGGCCAGACGGTCGAGGCGATCGTCCGGGACTTTGGCGACGCCGATGTGGGCTTCGCGCGGATTGGCGTAGGCGTTCGCGTCGACCTGCACCTTGGTCAGGATTTTGAACAGCGCAGTCTTGCCTACCTGCGGCAGGCCGATGATTCCAGCTTTCATAAGTAGTCGTCAGTCGTCGGTCGTCAGTCTTCAAGCGCGATCGGATTTGTATCAGGGTACGGCTTTAGCCGTGCCGCTATCACAGTCACCGTACTCAGCGGCTTTAGCCGCTGCTCCCAAACCCTCGATGATATCAGGCGGAGCCGCCTGTGGCGCTGGTCGCCGGCTCGTTCTCGCGGCGCGAAAGAGAGCGCGTGGTGTCATACAGCGCGGCCAGCCCGAACAGCAGCACCAGTCCCTCCAGGGCGGTTGACCATTGGTGCAGCGAATCGAACTGCACGCGGCGGGCGTCGGTAGCGGGAACGGCATCGATAATTCCCATCGCGGCATGGAGCCGCTGCATGCGCCCGGTGATCGCGACTTGGGAAATCAGGGTGAGCACCAGCATCAGTGCCACCGCCGCATTCCGGACGCGCGCCACGCTGCTGTGCAGGTCGAGCAGGGAACAGACGAGAAACACCGCTCCGCATCCCACGCCGATCCAGTGCAGGTCTTTGAGCGAGCGCTGCACCACCGTCCCTGCCAGCTCGCGGCTGGGTAGCACCGTAAAAAGCGCCGGCGCCACCACGAAGGCGAAAAAAATAATTCCGCCAACCCAGACCACCAGCGCCAGCAGCATGAGGAAGCGAACGAACGTCATCCCGTCATTATCGCCCGTGCGCCGGTTGCGCGCCTCTGCAAGACAGCATCGAACTACTTATTGATACCGAGGAGCAATCATGAACGAGCGCATTGACCTTAATACCGCGGACGAGAAGATGCTGACCCAACTG
>JBOGLI010000438.1:0-4491 GCA_050746165.1 Terriglobales bacterium
TTCCGGCGGAAGTAGCAGCGGGCGCAGTCCAGCCGATTGATTTCCAGACAGCGGCAGAACGCCGCAATGATTCGCTTATTCACGCATTAATTCGAACGAGGATGCGGCGTTAAGGCCTGCAAGAGGGATTTAAAGTCCCCCGGCGCGTTGCACTCGACGGAAACGGTCTTCCCCGTACGCGGGTGCAGGAACTCAAGATGGCTCGCATGCAGGGCGACGCGTGCGATGCGCCGCTCGTCAGCTTCCGCGGGATTGTACTTCCGATCGCCGATCACCGGATGACCGATCACCGAGAACTGCACGCGGATCTGGTTCTGCAGTCCTGTCACCAACGTTACGCGTACAAGCGAAGCGGCGCGCAGACGCCTCTCGATAACGTAGCGTAGCTCGGCGCGGGCCGCCTCGGGATCGCGTGCCGAAGTCATTTTCTGAAACATCCCCTCACGGCGGAGATGGTGCACGAGTGTGCCTTCCGGCGGCGCGACCTGTCCCCGGACAATTGCCAGGTACTGCCGGACAGGTGTGTGGGCGAGGAATTGGCGGACAAGCGCATCGCGGTCGCGCTCGGATTTCGCGAACAACAAAATGCCGGAGGTAAAGCGGTCGATGCGATGGACCACGAACGCGCGCTGCCGCCGCGGCCGCAGTTGTTCATTCAGCAGGGCCAACGCGGAGTGCGCCGCGGTGCCCTTCACCGGAACGGCGAGCAATCCGGGCGGTTTATCGACGGCGATGATCGCATCGTCTTCGTAGAGGACGGCGAGGTGCTCCGAGCGACGGCCCTTGCGAGGGTGCTTTATCATCGTCGAACAGGATAACGGCATTCACCACAAACGGCATTCACCACGAAGGACGCGAAGGAACACGAAGGGCATCTGTCCTCTGTCCCTTGCCCCTTGTCCCTTTCCGCTCGCTTCAGTGTTTCACCACCGTCAGCGTTACCGACGACGGATATTCCTTCGAGTGGTGGATCGCGGTGTGGGCGATCACGCTCTTCGTCTCGTCGTAGTTGTTGCCGCCGGTGTTCAGGTTGCGGTCGAAGCGCGGGAAGTTGCTGCCCGAGACCTCGACGCGAATCTGGTGGCCCGGGGCGAAATAGTTGCTTGTAGTCAACGGCTGCAAAGTGACCTTGTATACCTTGCCGTTTTCCATCCAGACGGGCGGTTTGTCGTAACCGTCACGGTAGCGCAGTCGCTGGATGGTTTCATCGAGGTTGTAGGCCGGGCCGTTGGGCGCGACGTCGATCAGTTTGACCGTCACGTCGGTGTCCTTCACGTCGGAGGAGACGTAGAGCGTGACCTCGATTGGACCACTAACCTCGGTTCCTTCTTTCAGAGGTTCCGAGGTGTAGACGAGGATGTCGGGCCGCTCTTCCATCTTGCGCTGGTCCATGGCACCACCGGTGACCGCATTGCCGGTGCAGCAGACATTGCCGCCGTAAGACGGCACCGGGTTCATGGGATCGTAGGTGAAGGAATCGGGCGCATCGCCGGCCGGCGCGGCCGCGGTAAGCGCGCCGTTGCCGTTCAGCGTGTTGGCCTTGCCTTGGCTGGTGAGGTACAGCGTCATCGGCTGGGCGCCGCGCGGTGGCCAGGTGTCGGAGCTCTGCCACTTGTTCAGGCCCATGGTGTAGTACTGCACCTTGGGCATTTTGTCGAGCGTGGGGCTGTCTTCCCCTTTCAGAAAGCGGTCGAAGAAGGCGAAGCTCAGCTCGTCGTATCCGGAGAGCGGGTGTCCGGGACCGGACGGATCGACACCGTTCAGGCGCGCATCGCCTACAGTGCGCTCACCAACCTTCAAATCGGCCGTGTCACGCCGATAGGCACAGTGTAAGTTCGGGGCGATGACGGCCCACTGTTGATTCGCAACCGCCGGGTCGGCGGTGCGGCGGACGTAATTGTAGGTGGCAAGGTTCGGCCCGATCGACACGTCGTACCACGACATAAACCACAGCCCGGGAACGTTGATCTTCATGTCGTCGTCGAAGAGGCCGCCCTTGTACCAGGCGGGATCGTTGGGCGTGCGCTGGATCATGCGCCCGCCAGTCGGCGTAGGCTCGGCATCGGAAAAGATTCCCGGCGGCCCATCCACGGCCTTGATGATGTCCTGCTCGGGCAAGTGCCGGAGGCCCTGCGCCCAATCCACCGGCGGCATGTGTTGCGCCAGGTCAAACGATTTCGATTCGCGGATGAGGTCCTGCTGCGAGGTATTGGGCGGGAACGTGGGGCGCGTCTCGTTCTGCTCGCCATAGAGCCAGGCGATGAACAGCATCTGCACGGCGCCCCCGCGATACCAGTTGCCCTGCTCGAAATACGGTTTGACGCGTCCGACGCCCGCGCCGAAGCCCTGCGGATTAATCGCCGCGAGTCCCGGAGGCGCAGTGGCGGCGACGCCCATCTGCCACTCCGCCGTCGACGAGCAGCCTTCGAGACCGACTTTGCCGTTCGACCACGGTTGCGACGAGATCCACTTGATCGCCTCATACCCGTCGCTGCGCGGTGGCCCGAGTATGTCGTAATCGCCCTCGGAGAAGAGATGTCCGCGCTCGTTCATCTCGACGAACGCATAGCCGCGCTGAACCGCGGTCAGTTCGGTGGTCATGTCGCGCGGCACGCCATTTTCGGTATCCCAGTAATTGAAGTTGTAGGGCGTGCGCACGAAGATGACCGGGTATTTCTTCGATGCTTCTTTCGGGTAATAAACATCGGCGGCCATGCGCTTACCGTCTCGCATCGTCACCATGACCTTGCGGTCGATAACGGCGGTGTCCTCAAGCTGCTTTTCGACATCGAGCCGGCGCTGGACGTCCTGGGCCGACAGCGGGCGACGGGGCCCCTGCGCGCGCAACATGGGAGCGACGGTGAGCACGAGAAGGAATATCGCAACACGACAAACGGCCATCGGATTCTCCTGTTCAGTACGAGTCCGAATTTGTACACGTCGGAGGAGCGAGAAGCAACTCGCCGGAACGCGGGACAGCGCTGCGCTCGACACTACCGTCCTCCCGCCGGCAGATGCTCAGTCAGGTACCGCGCCAGCAAGTGATAGAGGTGCACGGTTGTGCCCGGGCCTTCGTAGATCCCATGCGTGCGGTCGGGGTAGGTCATGAAATCGAACGGCTTGCCGAGTTCGATCAAGCGATTGACGAGCAACTCCGTGCCCTGATAGTGCACGTTGTCATCGCCGGAGCCGTGCACGATCAGCAGATGCCCTTTAAGACCGTCCGCGAAGTTAATCGCCGATCCCTCGTCGTAGCCCTTGGCATTCTGCTGCGGCAGGCCCATGTAACGCTCCTGGTAAATGGAGTCGTAGAGCCGCTGGTCGGGCACGGGCGCCACCGACATGCCCACCTTGTAAAGGTCTGGCGAGCGGAACATCAGGTTGAGCGTGTTGGTGCCGCCGCCGCTCCAGCCCCACACCGCGACGCGGTCCAGATCGACGTAGGAATGCATCTTGCCCAACGAGCGTAATGCCTGCGCCTGCTGCTTCGAGGAGAGCACTCCCACGGCTCCATACACCGACTTGCGCCACTGGCGTCCACGCGGCGCTGGCGTTCCCGAGTTGTCGAAGCTGACGACGATGTAGCCGAGGCTTGCGATGTAGCGATGGAAAAGCGTGCCGTTCCCACCCCAACGGTCCATGACGGTCTGTCCGGCGGGCTCCCCGTAGATGTTCACCAGCACCGGGTATTTTTTCGACGAGTCGAAATCCGGCGGCTCGATCATCCAGCCGTCCACCATCACGCCGTCGCCGGCGTCCACCTTGAAGTACTCGGTCGGCGGGTTTGGAAACGCGGCGGCGATTTTCTTCTTCATCTCCGAGCTGTTGCTGATCTCGCGTACCTGTTTGTGGTCCGGCAGCGAGACCATCTCGCGCAGCCCGGGATCGTCGAACGCCGAGAAACTGTGGAACGCGTACTTCCCGTCGGGCGATATGCTGTAGCTGTTGACGCCCACAAAGCTCGCCGGCGTAATGCGCGCCGGGTCGGAACGGCCGTCAAGCGGCGCGCGGAAGAGGTATCGCTGCGTCGCGTTCTCGGGCGACGCGATGAAGTAAAGCCACCCGCCCATCTCGTCCACTCCCTCGATGCCGGCGGTGTCCATGGCGCCGCGCGTGACCAGCGTCTCGTGACCGGCGCGGTCGATGGCCCACACGTGCATCCACCCGTCTTTTTCGCTGACCACGAGGAACTGCTTCGCATCGTGGATGGGCTGCGCTTCGGGGAGGCCCCCGAATCCAATGGTGATGAAGGCGTCGTCGTGATCGCGCCACATTTGCCGGACGGAATTAGTATCCACGTCACCGAGCAGGTAGTTGTCGGAATTCTCCCGCCGGTTGAGCTGCTGGATGAGCACCGTCTTCGCATCCGCCCATTGCATGCGCGCGATGTAGTTGTCGCGCGGATCGCCCGGTACCGGCACCCACTGCTCGTCGCCGCGCCCGTCGACGTTCACCACGCCTACCCGCACGGCGGAATTGGTAGTCCCGGCT
>JBOGLI010000439.1:0-2347 GCA_050746165.1 Terriglobales bacterium
CCCACCCTATCCCCCAGCCATCGAAACCATGAACGAAATACCGACACATCGGTAGCTTCACATTCCGCCTCGCAGGAGAGGCCTAAAGGGGAACCACTCTATGAAATGCGTCCTTTCGGTGCTGACAGCACTATTCTTGTTCGCTGGCATGTCGATGGCGCAGGCCACCCAACCGCAGTCCAGCACGGCGGGTGATCAGGCCACCACAACGACGCAGACCACCACGCAAACCCAGACGCCTGCGGCGACCTCCGATCAAGGCACCGCGGCCCAGAACGGCGCGGCAGCGGACCAGACCGGCACCGCCGCCACCGCACGTCATCATCATCGCCGTGGCGCGGCTGCCGCTGACCAGAACGGCGCTGCTGCCAATGGCGCCAACGGCGCGAACGGAAACGGAACGCTTCCGCAGACCGCTTCCCCGCTGCCTCTGCTCGGCCTGCTCGGCATGGGCTCTCTCGGACTCGGCGCCGCCGCGCGTCGCAAACGCAAATAACATTGCGAACATCACAACCGGGTCCCGGCGATTTGCCGGGACCTTTTTCTTGTCCTAATCAGCTGCCGTTCCGCCTCTTCTTTCCCGGGCATCCAAGTTGAAATGCACTTGGGGCCACTTCTCTTCGCCGAATGGCACGTTGGAACACCGTTCGTTGTTTTCGCGTGCATTGCAATCCTGCTGCAATCGATCGTGATTATCCGCGCGCTCATCGGGACGTCGCCGAGTTACCGCCTGACCAGCGCGCCCAGGCAGCCGCTGGATTCCGAGGAGTTCCTGTGCGAGCTCGAATCCGTCACCGATTCGAAGGTGAATCGCCGCTCGTCTCTGGAAGAGCTCACCAACGGCGACCACTTCTACGAAGCCGAGCTCCAGGCCATCTCCTCGGCATCGAAAACGGTCTGCCTTGAGGCGTACATCTTCCAGACCGGCAAGATCGCCGAGCGTTTCCGCGACGCTCTCACCGAGCGCGCGCAGGCCGGGGTCAAAGTTAAAGTGTTGCTTGATGGGCTGGGCAGTGTCGGCACAAAAAACTCATACTTCGAGGCGATGACGAAAGCCGGCGGACAGCTCGGCTGGTACCACTCGCTGAAGTGGAACAACATCCCCGACTACAACAACCGCTCGCATCGCGAACTGCTGGTCATCGACGGCAAAGTCGGATTCATCGGCGGCGCGGGCATCGCCGACCACTGGTACACCGCACGCGACAAGCACCCCCGCTGGCGCGACACCATGGTGCGCGTCGAGGGCGATGCGGTCACCAATCTCCAGGCCACCTTCGCCGAAAACTGGCTGGAAGCCTGCGGCGAGCTGATCTTCGGCGAAGAGTATTTTCCGCAGTACGAGATGCCCAGCGATGGCGCCGTGCTGGTGATCAGCAGCACCCCTTCCGCCGGCGGTTCGACACGCGCCCGCACGCTCTTCCAAGTGCTGATCGCCTCGGCCCAGAAATCCATATTCATCAATACCCCTTATTTCCTCCCCGACAGCAGCATGATCGACGAACTCCTCCGGGCGCATCACCGCGGCGTAAAGATCCGGCTCATCGTGCCCGGGCGCAAGAGCGACCACATCCTCACCCGCAGCGCCAGCCGGCTCTCCTACGGCCGGCTGCTCAAGGAAGGCGTGGAAATCTTCGAATACCAGACCGCGATGATCCATGCCAAAATCCTGATGATCGACGGTCTCTGGTCGGTCGTCGGCTCTACCAACATGGACCACCGCTCCTTCGGCCTGAACGACGAGGTCAACATGGCCGTGCGCGCGCCCGCCTTTACGGCGCGGCTGGAGCGCGATTTCGCCCGCGACGTCGCCGAATCCCGGCGCATCACTTACGAGGAGTGGCGGCATCGATCCATTTGGGAGCGCGCGCCTGAGGTCTTTGGCTGGGCTTTGCAACGTCAACAGTGAGCGAACGCGATACCATCCGCATTGCGACCTACAACATCCACAAGTGCCGTGGCATGGACCGCCGCGTCCGGCCGGAGCGCATTGCCGATGTAGTTCGCGAGCTCGATGCCGATATCGTTGCCCTCCAGGAAGTCGTTTCCCTTCCAGACGCCGCTCCCGAGGACGATCAGCCGCGCTTCCTCGCTGAACAGCTCGGCTATGACTTTCGCTTCGGAGAAAATCGCCGTCTCGGCCCCGCCGCTTACGGCAACGCCACGCTCAGCCGCCTGCCCATCACGGTGGCGGAGAACTACGACCTGACCTGGCGCGGACGCGAACGCCGCGGCGCCTTCCGCTGCGACATCCAATTCGGCGACGCCGTCGTGCACCTGTTCAACGTTCACATGGGCACGGCGTTTCTTGAGCGGCGACACCAGGGCAGGCTGCTCACCGGCGACG
>JBOGLI010000440.1:0-2079 GCA_050746165.1 Terriglobales bacterium
TGAACAGCGGGCCTTGGTCGATGAGCGAGAAAAGAAAAAACAAAAACCTCAACGAAGGGAAAAGCAAAACCTTCGCTGGTCCACGTGTCTCTTGACAACGCCGACACGGTTATAGAGGGTGGCCCGGGTAAGCACGATCATCTTATCCGTTCCGAATACTTGAGGGTGCCCCGGGTAAGCCCGGGTTTGGCTTACCCGGGGTAGTTTCCCCGACTTTACCCGGGCACCCTCACTTGCTTTCCGCACACTCAGCACTAAGCACTCAGCACTTCTTCGTCTTCCTCCGCCTGGAACTCTTCGTACGGCCCTTTGAAGTCGTCGATGCTGTGGTCGCGGTCGAAATGCCAGATGCGGGTGGCGACCTCGTCGATCAGGTCGTGGTCGTGGGTGACCAGCAACACTGTTCCGTGGTACTTCTGCAGCGCGATATTGAGGGCGTTAATCGACTCCAGGTCGAGGTGATTGGTCGGCTCGTCGAGGACCAGCACGTTCGGCTTCTGCAGCATGAGCTTGCAGAAAATCAGGCGCGCCGCCTCACCGCCGGAAAGAATGTCGGTCTTCTTGGTGGCGTCGTCACGCGCGAACAGCATTTGCCCGAGCAGCCCGCGGATCTCTTCGCCGGCCGCCGACGGTTGCCACTGGTGCAGCCAGTCATAGACCGTCATGCCACGCTGGATAAGCGCGCGGTGGTCCTGCGCGAAATACCCAACCGAGGCTTCGTGGCCCCAGATCACCTTGCCGCCGTCGATGAATGCGCCGTCGTAGCCGCTGGTCTGGCGCAGTTCGGACTCGGAATTGGTCGGCGAATTCGCCAGCAGCGCATTCAGCAGCGTGGTCTTGCCGGCGCCGTTTCGTCACATAAGCGCGACTTTTTCGCCGCGCGTGAGGGCCGAGCTGAAACCGCGAATCACCTGGTGGTCGCCGTACGCCTTCTCCACGCCATGCAATTCGAGGATGTGCTTACCCGACGGCCGCTTCTGCTCGAACTTGATGAACGGGCGCTGAATATTCGACTTCGCCAGTTCCGTCACCTGCAGCCGCTCGACCTCCTTACGCCGCGACTGCACCTGGCTGGAGCGGGTGCCGGCGGCGAAGCGTGCGATGAAGTCATTCAACTGCGAGATTTTCTTCTCGCGTTGCGCGTTCTGCGATTCGATCTGCTGCCGGATCTGCGTCTTGGCGAGCACCATTTCGTCGTAGTTGCCGGTGTAGGTGATGATGGTCTCGTAATCGATGTCGGCGACGTGCGTGCACACCGCGTTGAGGAAATGGCGGTCGTGCGAGATGACGATCAACACGCCGTCGTAGCTAATCAGGAAATCCTGGAGCCAGTGTATGGAGTCGAGATCGAGGTGGTTGGTGGGCTCGTCGAGCAGCAGTGCCTGCGGATGTCCGAACAACGCTTGCGCGAGCAGCACGCGTACTTTCTGGCCGCCCTGCAGCTCGCCCATGGTGCGCTCGTGCAACTCGTCGGGAATGTCCAGGCCCTGCAGGAGCAACGTGGCATCGGTGTCCGCCGAGTAGCCATCCTCCTCGCCGACCGTTCCCTCGAGTTCTCCCAGCCGCATGCCGTCGTCGTCCGTGAGATCGGCTTTCGCATAGAGCTCGTCGCGCTCCTGCAGCGCGGCCCAGAGCCGCTTGTTGCCCATGATGACCGTATCGATCACGCGGTACTGGTCGAAGGCGAACTGGTCCTGGCTGAGGACGCCGATCTTCTTCGGACGCACCACCGAGCCCTTCTGCGGGTCCGTCGAGCCGATCAGGATGTTCATGAACGTGGATTTCCCGGCGCCGTTCGGCCCGGTCAGCGCGTAGCGCTTGCCGGGAGTGAAGGCGGTCGAAACTTCGTCAAACAGAACTTTGGCGCCGTAGCGCACGGATACGTTGGAAACAGAAAGCATCTTTTTCTTCTGGGTGAAACAGGCGTTACATCGAGGATATCACGCCGATGCAGGGCCGGTGGGTGGCCCACCCTTCCGCCGCTTCGGCGGAGGGTGGGGAACGCGACATCACTGACAACACCTCTGACTTGCGCTAGCATTCCGGCCCGATGCCGAGTGGACTCAAACGCTATCAGCA
>JBOGLI010000441.1:0-1246 GCA_050746165.1 Terriglobales bacterium
GCGTTCGACCTGCTCGCGCTCGTGGAGCCGGAGCAGCCCCGTATCCACGAAGATGCAGGTCAGCTGGTCGCCGATTGCCTTGTGAACGAGCGCCGCGGCGACGGAGGAATCCACGCCGCCTGAGAGCCCGCAGATTACGTGCCCGTTGCCCACCTTTTCGCGGATCGAGGCCACCGTGCTCTCGATAAAGTGCGCGGCCGTCCAGTCGCCGCGCGCCCCGCAGATGGTGAGGAAGTTGCGGATGAGCTGCGGCCCGAGGGGCGTGTGATGCACTTCGGGATGAAACTGCACGGCCCAGATGCCGCGGCCCTCGTTGGCGATTCCGGCAAGCGCGTTTTCGCTAACCGCAATGCGGCGAAAGCCCTCAGGCAGCTCGGCCGCCTCGTCGCCGTGGCTCATCCAGACATGAATCGTCTCCGGCAGCCCTGCGAACAGCGGCGTCGACGGGTCCTCGAGCGTTACTTCCGCATGGCCGTACTCGCGCTTGGGCGCAGAGAGCACCTTGCCGCCGAGGTGATGCACGATGAAATGGAGTCCGTAGCAGACGCCCAATACAGGTACGCCGAGCTGGAGAACATCTGGGTTGGCAGCCGGTGCATCGTCGTCGTACACCGACGACGGGCCGCCCGAAAGGATCAGTCCAATCGGCTTGAGCGCTCGAATCTCGGCCAGCGGCGCGGTGCATGGCAGCACCACCGAAAATACATTCTGCTCGCGAATACGCCGCGCGATGAGCTGCGTATACTGCGACCCGAAATCGAGGATGACAATTGTCTGGGTGTCCACGCTTCAGTGTGTCAGCCACGCCGCCGGGCTGTAAAGAACGCGCATGTGGATTGGGTCGCCAAGCGCCCGCGTCCCGCTCGCGTCATCGCCGCATGTACCTGGATCGACGCGGCAATGGTCGTCGCCCAGCATCGTAACGATCTGCGTTTTTCTCAACTGGAATTCGCGTCGCTCACTGAGCGCTGGCCGCGTAGATCACGCTATTCGTAGTGGTAGCGGGCCTGAAGGAAGTCAATCCGCTCCGCCGTCACTCGGTACACCAGCCGATGTTCCCGGGTTATTCTCCGGCTCCAGCACCCCGCAAATTCGTACCGCAGAGGCTCGGGCTTGCCGATCACGGCAAACGGATCGGTTAGAACCGATTCGACAAGTTCGAGTGTTTTCAAAGCGGCCTGCCGATCGTTCCTTATGAACCAGATCAAATCTGCACGAAATTCCGGTTGAAACACCGCGTCTCGGT
>JBOGLI010000442.1:0-1918 GCA_050746165.1 Terriglobales bacterium
GGACGAGGGAAAATCCGGTAGATCGGTCAGATTCCAGCCGCGAAAGTCGATCCACCCGCGCGAATCATTTTCGATTCATGAAAACGTTCGGCAGCGTGGACGGTGCGTCCGACTTCATCGACCGGTCGCACCTCGTGTCCATAGCGGCGAAGCTCATTCGCGTACGGGAACGGGGGCGTAATCTCGCAGTCGATCGGCTCGAAACCCATATTGTGAATTCGCGGTGAGGTGGCCGCCGCGTGCGGAGACATTCCGTAATCGACCATGCGATGCGCGACCTGCGGAATGACGCTGATCATACGGCGGCCGCCCTGCATGCCGAGCGCGATGTCGCGGTCGGGCAGGCGGAGAATGATCGAGCACAAGTTATTCAGCGGCCGTTTGCCGGGCGCGATGGAGTTCGGAAGCCCCGGCCGCGGGTCGAAGCGGCACATGCCGTGACTGATGGTGAAGCCTGTTCCCGGGACCGTGACGCACGTTCCAAATGGATTTCCCTGGGTCAGCGTGACCGCGACCAGATTCCCTTCCGCGTCGGCGACGGAGACATTCGCGGTACCGTGTGGATTGGCGGTGGGCTGTAACGGCCCGAGGCGATCCACGTAATCCGGAAAACTGCGCAGCACTTCGACACGTCCCGCGGCATACTCAGGGCTGAGCAGCGGCGGAACTTCGACAAAATCGGGATCGGCCGCATACTGAAGCCGGTCGCGCCAGCCGAGTTTTAGAATTTCGGCGAGACGGTGCCAGTAGAGCGCATCCTGCATGGGAAGAGGATCGAAGCAGTCGAGCATGTTGAGGATCTGCATCGCCGAAAGCGATCCGTTGGGCAGGATGGGACCGAAGACCGGCGCGCCGCGGTAGGACGATTGCAGGGGCTCAGTAACTCTCGCCTGGAAGGCGGCCATGTCGGCGCGGGTCATCACGCCGCGGGTGCTGGAGATGTAATCGCCGATGCGGCGGCCGAGCTCGCCCTCGTAGTAATCGCGCCAACCGGACCGGGCAAGATGCTCGAAGGTTTTGTCCAAGTCTGGACGATGCCAGATGTCTTCGGCCTTGGGCACGCGACCTTCAGGCATCAGCATCCGGTAGGTGTGCTCGAACTGGCGAATGACCGGCAAGCGCCGTTCGATTTCCATCGCGTTCTCGTCGTATGGAAATCCATTCTGTACGAGGGCGATGCAGGGCTCGACAATCTCCGGCCACTTCAGCCGTCCCCATTTTTCCCAGAGCATGCCGACACCGGCCATGAATCCCGGAGGCGCAGCGGCCAGCGGGCCGTAGATGTTGGAGTCGTCCTTTACCGAGCAGTAGTATTCGTTTTCGTTGAGGCCGACCTTGCCGGGAATTTTCGGAATGACTTGGTACATCGATTCGTGGGCCGCGGCGGGCGCGGTGGAGTTTGAATCGAGCGACCACACCTGGCCGGACTTCGCGTCGAGCACCACGCCCGAACAGGCGTATCCACCGACATCGACGTAGAACGGCATGAGCACGCCGAGCGCGAGACAGGTGGCGGCGGCGGCGTCCATGGCATTGCCGCCCCGCTCGAGGATGCGAGCTCCGATGCGCGCCGCCTCCGGAGCTTCGGTGGCGACCGCGCCCTTGCTGACCGTGATTTCCTTTCCCTCGATCAACGTCTTAGTGGCGGATGAACTGGAACCAGAATAAAAATCCATAGAATGAAAATGCTACACATACGAGCGCGAAGTACCAGACCCGGAAATCCTGCCAGCCGCGATGCTGCGCCTGCTCCTCGGCAGGCAAAGCCGAATATTCCCGGCGCCAGATGATCCCGCGCGTTTTTTCCTCTGGCGGCGGAGCGGTGGCCAGAGACACCGAGATCATCATGACCATACAGAAAACCCAGGAAATTAAGGCGCGGTGCAGATACGAGTCATAGGGATGCAGCCATGAAATG
>JBOGLI010000443.1:0-5593 GCA_050746165.1 Terriglobales bacterium
GTGCTCGCCATCATGGGAATCGTCGAAGAGAATTACCGGCTGCCGATGGTAAAGGTGAAACCGGAGACGCGCGCGAAGCTGGAGAAGATCGTAGGCGAGCTGGAGCTGGCGAGGTCAGTGGGCGCGCCGTAAGCGTGGCTTCGGGCTCTGGGCTCTGGGCTTTGGGCTCAGAATTCAACTGCGCATTTATTCTGGCGCAAGGGCCTGATTGCTCGGCACTCAGCACTAAGCACTGAGCACTCAGCACTGTTCTGTTATGCTTCCCGCGTGCCGGAAGAAGTCATCGTCGTGCGCGAGTGGGATGCCGACCAGTTCCACGCCCGGGTGCTGGAGCTGGAAAAGCAGGGCTACGTCGCACGCCGCGAAAGCTACCGCGTCACCGCCGAGATGAACCCCGAAACCGGTTGGGTCACGCACGTCCACTCCATCGAACTCTCCAGAAACTCGTAATCGCAGAGCGCCCGAGCAGGAACGGCTCCTATGGTATATATGTTAATATTGTAATATAGTGTTACTGTCATGCCACAAGCTGGCCGCTTCAAAGCGGAATTCTTCAAAGCCCTCGCCCACCCGTTGCGCATCGCCATCCTCGACCGCCTGCGCCGCGGCGAACAGACAGTCAACCAGCTTTCCACCGCGCTCGACGTGGAGCAGAGCACGTTGTCGCAGCAGCTTGCAGTGTTGCGCAACCGCGACATTGTCAGCGGGCGGAAGGTCGGGCTGAATGTCTATTACTCGGTGAACGACCCTACCCTCTTCGAATTGCTCGACGTGGCGCGGAAGATCTTTCAGAACCAGCTCATCTCGTTGAAGGGGATGTTCGCCGAAATCAATGCTCCGGCGAAAGTGGGGCGGCGATGAAAGCAGACATGTCCGAGTGGTTGCCGAAGTCCTTCCTGGCGCTGAAGGACTATACGCCGCGCAAGTTCCTGAGCGACGCGACGGCGGGAGTCACCGTCGGACTGGTTGCGTTGCCGCTTGCCATGGCGTTCGCGATCGCCTCGGGCGTACCTCCGCAAGCGGGACTCTATTGCGCGGTGGTGGCCGGGTTCCTGATTTCGGCGCTGGGCGGATCGACGACGCAGATCGGCGGTCCCACAGGCGCATTCGTCGTGGTGGTGTACGGGATTGTCACCCGGTACGGCATCGACGGCCTGTACATGTGCACGCTGCTGGCGGGCGTGCTGCTGATCGGACTGGGCATCACCGGGCTGGGCACGGCAGTGCGATACATTCCGCGGCCGGTGGTGGTCGGTTTCACCAACGGCATCGCCGTGACCATCGCCAGCACGCAATTAAAGGATTTCTTCGGCCTCAAGATCGACAAGATGCCGGGCGATTTTGCCGGCCGCATTCACGCGGTGGCGGCCAATTTCGCCTCATTCTCGGTTGACGCCACCGCGCTTTCGGTTCTCACAATCGCGGTGATCCTATTCTTTTCGCGGTATGTTCGCAGGGTCCCCGGCTACATCGTCGCGCTGTTAATCGGCACGGTGATCGCTTATGTAGCGCGGCTTCCGGTCGAGACGGTCGGCACGCGCTTCGGCGGTATTCCCTCGGGCCTGCCCAGGTTGGTCGTCCCTAACTTTCGCTGGGACCTGATCCGGCCGGTGATTCATCCGGCGATTACGGTCGCGATGCTGGGTGCGATCGAATCGCTGATGTCCGCGGTAGTGGCGGACCGCATGAGCGGCGACCGCCACAATCCCAACGTGGAGTTGATCGGCCAGGGAATTGCGAATGTGTTTTCGCCGATGTTCGGCGGGCTGCCGGCAACGGGCGCGATAGCGCGCACCGCCACCAACATCCGGTCCGGCGGACGTACCCCGATCGCGGGAATCGTGCATGCGGCCACGCTGCTGGTGATCCTGCTGGTCGCCTCGCCGCTGGCGCGCTTCGTGCCCATGTCAGTCCTGGCCGGCATTCTCTTCGTGGTCAGCTACAACATGGGCGAGTGGAGCGAGATTCCCGAACTGCTCCGGTTATCGAAACTGGAGATCGGCGTGTGGCTGCTCACGTTCGGCCTGACCGTGTTCGCCGACCTGACCGTCGCCGTGGAAGCAGGCATGATCATGGCCGCGCTGGTATTCATCGCCAAGGTGACGGCGACGACCAAGGTGTCACGCGTAACCCCGGGCTACATCGAGGACGGCCGCGCGCACATCCTGCAGGACAAGAAAATTCCCGGGTACATCGCCGTGTTCCGCATTCATGGCCCATTTCTCTTCGGCATGACCGAAAAACTGGAACACGTGTCCGCGCGCCTGGACGAACTCCCGCCGGTGGTTATCGTGCGGCTGCGGAACATGACGGCCATTGACACAACCGGCGTGCAGGCGCTCGAGCAGTTCGCTGCGCGCGTGCGGGAGACCGGACGCGCCATCCTGATGTGCGGCGCCCCTGAGCAGCCGCGCGAATTCATGGAGCGCGCCAATTTCGTGCAGCACATCGGCGAGAACAACCTCTGCGCCAACATCACCGAGGCGCTCGATCGGGCGCGCACCGTCTTCACCGCGATGCAGGAGAATGGGCAAGTTCCGCCCGGATGGGGCCGGCGCGCCGGCGAACACGCTCCGCGAGCGGGAGCTGCGGTGGCCGCGGTTGAGTTGTAAGCTGCGCCTGAATGGACGGCAAGCTCTAACTTGTGACTCCGCGTGAAGGTTTTTGCTGGCAACTAGCAACCGACAACTAGCAACTGTTCTTTCATGCCGCGCAAACCCGCGCCCACCGCTGCTCCTCTGGTTCCTGACCGTCCCACGCTGCCGAAATTGCGCCAGGCAGCAGCCGGGTGCAAAGCCTGCGATCTATGGAAGACCGGAACGCAGACCGTTTTCGGCGAGGGCGCGTCCCGCGCGAAGGTGTTGTTTGTCGGCGAGCAACCTGGCGATAAGGAAGATCTAGCGGGCAAGCCTTTCGTAGGTCCGGCGGGCGGAGTGCTCGACAAAGCGCTGGTCGCGGCCGGCATCGAGCGCAGCGAAACGTTCGTCACCAACGCGGTGAAGCATTTCAAGTGGGAGCCGCGCGGCAAACGCCGCCTCCACAAGAAGCCGAACTCGATCGAGATCGCCGCCTGCCGTCCGTGGCTGAACGCGGAAATTGAAGTGGTGAAGCCGCAGGTGATCGTGGCATTGGGAGCGACGGCGGCACAGGCGCTGCTCGGCAAGGATTTCAGAGTCACCCAGCGGCGCGGCGAGCTAATCGAGTCGGAGATGGCGCCGTATATCGTCGCCACCGTGCATCCTTCGTCCATCCTGCGCGCGCCCGACGACGACAGCCGTCATGCGGAAATGGCGCGGTTCATTGGCGACCTGAAGCAGGTGGCGAAGGCGCTGCGGAACCTGGAGCGGCGCCGGGCGGCGTGAGCCGCAGTCACTGCGCCGACTGCCCCCTGCTGGAACGGTTCGCTTCCCGAATTTTGCGGCCGTAATACGTGCCGCCAAGGGACGCAACGACGGGAATCAGAAAATATGCATACCCGGAAACACCCGCCATTTTCACCGGCAACGTGAGGGCGAGTAGCACCGATGCGAGCCCGATTGCGGCTACGCCAGCACTCTCGAACAGCGACTGCCGGGTTACCAGTTCCTCGGTCGGGTTCAGCTGCATCTGCTCGCGGCGGGCCCACGCACGCCAGTAGAGCAGGGCAAAGATTCCGAATACAGCCGCGAAGCCGGAGCCATAGATCGACATGAGCGCGGGAACATCGCCCGGGCCGATCATCGCTTCGATCGCAGTGTGCCCGCCCACGGTGGCTCCGCCCGTGAGTTGTCCGACCAGCATTGTGAATACAAATTTTAGGGGATAGACGTAGAACAGGACGACGAACAGCAGCAACGCATTCAGGATCACGGTCACCGTGTCTTGCAGCCCGTAGCGCCGGAAGTAACGATAGTGATAGAACCAAACCTGCGCCAGCATGGCAAAGGAGATGCCAAAGGCCGCGAATCCGCGCATGGCGTCAAGCAATTCGTCGAACGTGTGCGGTACCTCGAGGGACACGACCAGCAGGGTCACCGCAAAGGCGAAGACGGCGTCGCTGAAGCCCTCGAGTCGCGTAATCTCGCCGGCGCGCCAGCGAAAGTTCTCTTCCCATCCTACGTGTTTTTCATGAGCGGCTTCTCGAATCATGATCACCTCAATCCGCTAGAGCCGCTTCCACCGCTTCGCTCTCGCTGGGGCGGCCGAAATCGTGCTCCCAGCGCGCGACCACGCAGCTCGCCAGGCAATTCCCAATCACATTCAACGACGTGCGGCCCATGTCCATGAACTGGTCGACGGCCAGGATCATGAAGATGGGCTCGGTGGGGAGCCCGAATTGCGCGGCCGTTCCCAGCAGGATCACCAGCGCGGCGCGCAAGACGCCGGCCACGCCCTTGCTCGTTAACATGAGCGTTAGCATCATCACCAGTTGCTGGCCGAAGGTGAGGTGAATGCCCGCGACCTGCGCGACGAAGATCGACGCCAGCGAGAGGTAGAGCGTCGAGCCGTCCATGTTGAAGCTGTAGCCGGTGGGAATGACGAAGGCGACGATCTCGCGCGGGACACCGATCGCCTCCATCGCTTCCATCGCGCGTGGCAGAGCAGCTTCCGAACTGGCAGTGGAAAAGGCGATCGTGGCCGGTTCCGCGACCGCCGACACGAACCGTCGTACTGGCACCCGGAACACCAGCGCAATCGGCAGCAGCACGCCGGCGATAAAGACGGCGAGCGAGGCGTAAAGCGTCGCGACCAGCTTGATGAGGCCGATCATGGCACCGAAGCCGGTATTTGCCACGGTGTAGGCAATCGCCCCGGCCACGCCGAACGGCGCCAGCAACATCACGATGTTGGTGAACTTAAACATCACCTCGGCCAGGCTCTCGGCGAAAACCAGTATCGGGCGGCGTTTTTCCTCCTTGACCATCGCCAGCGCGATGCCGAAGAGAATCGAGAAGACCACGATCTGGAGCACCTGGTTATCGGCGACCGACTTGGCGATGTTCTCCGGAAAGACGTGCAGGATGATCTCGGCGGCGGTGGGTTTGACGGCGGTGATTTTCTCCGTCGTTGCGGTCATCTGGACGCCCACCCCGGCCTTGCTGAGGTTGATGGCGCCGAGACCGATGAAGAGCGCAATGGTGGTGACGAGCTCAAAGTAAACGATCGCCTTCACGCCCATGCGGCCGACCTTCTTCAGGTCGGCGTGACCTGCGATGCCGCTGACCAGGGTGGCGAAGAGCAGCGGCGCGATGATCACCTTGATCATCTGCAGAAATATCTGGCTGAGCAGGCGGAGGCTGGTGGCGAAGGCCGGGAAGTCGTGCCCGATCTCCGCCCCGAGAAACATGCTGACCAGGATCCAGGTGGTCAGCGAACGCTTGGCAACCGCATAGAAGCACAGAGCGAGGATCGCCGCCCAACGCACGCCAGCCGTAATCGAGGCGGGAATGGCGGCGCCGCCGTAGTGGGCGATGACGTAAAGCAGCGCGGCTAGCAGCGCCAGCGCGAGCGCGGAGATGAGTGCGGCACGTTTCATGGAGCGAGACCGCAGTTTAGCAGGGATTTCGGGAAGTGCGACCTGGGGATTTGCCACAGAGGACACTGAGGACACAGA
>JBOGLI010000444.1:0-6370 GCA_050746165.1 Terriglobales bacterium
GGCCCGCGTTGGGCGGCATCGTACCGCCTCACGACCCAGCCCTCGCTGACCCCGGTGGATATGTTCGATTGCTCTCCGGGCCGCATGGATCCGTACTTCAACCTTTTCTTCCGCCAGCCAATTCCCACGGCAAGCTTTTTGCCGGGCAAGATGGAGGCGATGGTCGACCTCCGCAACCTGCTGGCCGAAGGATATGTCCCGGTGATCGGGCGTGACGGGCGAACGCTGTACCTGGTGCAGTCGGCGCGCTCGGTGCGCGGCGGACTCGCTTTCGTCTTCTAGCATCCGCCAATCAACAACAATTACGAGCCACGAACCACGGGCATGATGCGCGCCACCGTGGCCCGCTCGTTCCCTGCGGGAACAACCAGCACGACCGGGCGGGAGTCGCGCGCGGCCTCTTCGATGGCCCCGCTGGCGTCCCCACCCATGCGCTCCTCGACCTGGCCCGAGTGCCGCGTGGCCTCGGCGGCCGCTTTCTCAAAGACAATCCAATGCGTCATACCGAACTCCGGACGAGTGGCGGAAGGAGTACGTAAGCCATTCGATGTAGGTTTCCGCTGGAGTGCTGCCCGGCGGGAGGGATCCCGTGTCCCGAACATTGCGAAATCATTTTTTCAGGCGTTCGGCGACGTGCTGGATCAATTCCGGGGGAGCGATGGGCTTCGGCAATACTTCGAAGGAGGCGCCCAGGGCGCGCGCTTCCTCCAGCACCTCATTGGAGTCTCCGTCGCCGGAGATGAGAAGAACGCGGCAATTGGGCGCGGCAGATTGCACCCGCTGCGCGGCTTCGATGCCCGTCATGTCGGGAAGGCGGATATCGGCGAGGAGGAGGTCGGGGGCACGGTCGCGCGCCGCATCGATGGCATCCTGGCCGCATTCGACGGCAACGACCTCGTATCCCTGCTGGCGAAAGATGATGGTCCACGTGTGACGCACGGCTGCGTCATCGTCGAGGACCATCAGATACGGCTTTGCTCCATCGTTCATACAGCGACTGGTCAGGATAAAGGTCGGAACCGGAACGTTCAACTCGGCCCGCGATTTTCCTGTGTAAAAAAGACTGCAATGCGCTGCACACCTTAGTACAGTCGCCGGCCCCCAGTCCGCAGTCAAAACCAACTGGAATTACGGCACCGACGTGCCGAGGCGTCCGTAGATCTCGGCCCAGCGGCGAAGTCGCGCTGCGATTTGCGCAGTCAGCGCGTTCGGCGAATACCTCCAGCGCCAGTTACCGCCCATCGTTGCGGGCGTGTTCATGCGTGCCTCCGAGCCGAGCCCGAGAACGTCCTGCAGGGGGACGATCGCAGTATCGGCGACGGAGCGCATCACCTCGCGGACCATTACGACATGCATGGGGTCGTCGCCGCAGCCCAGGTATTCGCGGGCGACGGCATGCTCGCGACGCACGTCGTCCTCGCTGCGCGTGGAGTCGCCGACGCCGCCCGTCCACCAGCCCTCGACGGTATCGTTGTCGTGACCGCCGGTGTAGGCAACGAGATTACGCGGGTAGTTATGCGGCTGGAACGAGGGCGCCTGGGGATCGTTGCCGAATGCGAACTGCAGCAGCGCCATGCCGGGATAAGAGAATTCGGCGCGGATCGCCTCGACCTCGGGAGTGATGACACCGAGGTTCTCGGCGACGATGGGAAGCTCGCCCAGTTCACGCGTCAGGTGACGGAATAATTCCGCGCCCGGGCCTTTCACCCAGCGGCCGTTCATCGCGGTGGTCTCGCCGGCATTCACCTCCCAATACGCTTCGAAGCCGCGGAAATGGTCGAGGCGGAGAATGTCGAAGGCGGCGAGCTCGGCCCGAAAGCGCTCCGTCCACCAGCGGTAGCCACTCTCGCGCATGCGGTCCCAGCGGTAGATCGGGTTCCCCCAGAGCTGTCCGGTGGCGCTGAAATAATCCGGAGGCACGCCGGCCTGTCTCAGCTGGCGTCCATCTTGGTCGAGATGAAATAACTCGGGGTGTGACCAGACCTCGGCGGAATCATGGGCCACGTAGATGGGCAGGTCGCCCATGATGCGAATGCCGCGCTCGCCGCAATAGCCTTTCAGGGCACGCCATTGGCGGTCGAACTCGAACTGCCAGAAGCGATGGACTTGGATCTCGCCGCGCAAACGCTCGCGCCAGGCGTGAAGCAACGTGGGCTCACGATGCGCGAGGCCAGCTTCCCACTCGGTCCAGGCACGCAGTCCGTGCGCCTCCTTGGCGGCCATGAAGAGCGCGAAGTCGTCCAGCCAGGTCGAGTTGACCCCGCAGAAGCGCTCGTACTCGCGCCGATCGTCCTCCGACGCGCAGGCAAAAAATCGTTCCGGCGCCTTGCGCAGCAGCACGGTGCGAAACGGAATCACGCGCGCAAAATCCACTTCGTCGGCGGAAAACTCCGGGGCATCGTCCAGGTCGGCAGGTGCAAGATATCCCCGGTCGCGTAGCTCCTCGAGGCTGATCAAGAGCGGGTTCCCGGCAAAGGCGGAGAAGCACTGGTAGGGGGAGTCTCCGAAGCCGGTGGGATGAAGCGGCAGCACCTGCCAGATGCGCTGCCCGGCGGAATGGAGGAAGTCGGCGAAGCGCCGGGCTCCGGCGCCGAGGTCGCCGATGCCGTAGCGCCCCGGCAGCGATGTTGGGTGCAGAAGAATTCCACTCGAGCGCGGAAAGCGCATAGTGGGAATGTACGGAGCTTGTCGCGATCCGGCAAGTGGGGGAGAGAAGAAGTTCTTGGTTGTTGGTTATTGGTTGTTGGTAGGACAAACGGCGATCGGCCATCCCACCAAGGAACCAACAACCAACAACCAACAACCACTCAGCCCTCAGTGCACTACGACGTTGAGCGATGGAGCGCCCGGTGTTGCGGCGCGGCCCTGGAGTTCGTCGGCGAGAGCGGTCGCGTGATAAATGTTACGCAGGGCTTCGATGATCCCACGCTCATCCACGGAAACCGCGCGCGAAACAGTGTCGGAATACTGGAAGTTGCCGGGAAGCATCTGAATGTTGCCGTCGAAGATGATGCCGACGACCTCGGCTTTGTTGTTCACGACCGGGCTTCCGGAGTTGCCGCCGATGATGTCGGGCGTGGCGACGAAGTTCAGCGGAGTGTCGAGCTTGATTTTTGATTTGTTCTCTGTCCAGCTCTCGGGCAGCTTGTACGGGTCCTTGTCGCCGTGCTTGGCGGCATGGTCGAAGGCGCCCGCGAAAGTGGTGAAGTAGGAAACTTTCGCGCCCTTGGGAGCGACGCTTCCGCGCCCGTCTTCGACATAGCCCTCGACCTTGCCATAGCTCAGGCGCAGTGTGAATGTGGCGTCGGGCGGCTGGTTCATGCCCTCGGTGGCGAAGCGCAGCTTGGCCAACTTGCTGCCGCTGGCGCGCTCGATGGAGTCCACCTCGTCGTCGTAGGCCTTGCGCAGTTCGCGTGCCCGCGCGTCGATCTCGCGCATGAGCACGATTAACGGATCGGTGCTTGCTTCGACCGCTTTTTCGCCGCCCTCGAAGAGTTCCTTGCGGACGTCGGGCTGGTCGAGGCGGGAACCGTCGATCAATTCCTGCGCGCGCTGCTCGGGCGACTTCCCATTGAGGATCTTCTGTACCGTGGGATCGGCGGCCCCGACTTCGTCGCGCATTTCGCGCAACGCCTCGGACAAGAGCAGGATGTTGAGGTCCTTGTGCACGGGCGCGGTGGAGAGCAGCGATTGCTGCAACGATGCGATGGCCGATTCGCGGTACTCGCGCAGACGTTCGCCATTCGGCTTCGGGCGCTCGGCGGCCAAGCGCACCAACTCGCGGGCATTATTCGCCATCTCCCCCCAGCCGCTGAGACGCTCGATATACGCGAGAGGTAGGAATATCTTGCGATAGGTCTGCATCGCCGCGTCGATGTCGCTCCATGGATTGCCGAATTCCTTCTGCTTGGCCGGATCGGAAGCGAGCGCCTGCTTCAGTTTTGCCTCGGACTGGCGCTTTTCATCCATCAGCGCCTTATCGAGGAGGCCGCTCTGGTAACCAGCGTAGGCTTTCACGGAATTCTGGTACCCGAAGACGTCCTCTTGCGCCTCGGCGGCGTTCTTCTCCGATTTCGCGGAGAAAGACTGCAGTTCGGCGACACGCTGCTTGTAATTCTTCAGCGCCCAGGGATATTGCACGTCGCGACGGAAATCGATTTGCGACGTGGTCAGCAGACGCCCGGTAGAACCCGGATTGCCGCTGACGAAGACGAGGTCGTTTGCGCCCACTCCCGCAGCGGACCACTTCAAATAATCCTTGAGGTGGACGGGCTGGCCATTTTCATAGACGCGGAAAAAGGTGATGTCGAGATCGTAGCGGGGATATTCGAAATTGTCGGGATCGCCACCGAAGAAGGCGGCGGCAAATTCGGGCGCAAACACCAGCCTGACGTCCGTATATTTCTTGTAGCGGTAGAGGTTGTACATGCCGCCGGAGTAGAAGGGGACGACATCGCAGCGCAGGCCGGTTTTTTGCGTGCAGTCGTTTTCGATGGACGACATTTCGGCGCGCGTGGCGGTGCCCGCCTGCGCATCCGTCATGCCCGGTTTAATCGCGCCCTGCACTTCGTTGGTCACGTCGTCGATGCTCTCCAGCACGTTCAGCTCGAGGTCCTTGCAGGGGACCTCCTCGGCGCGCGTCTTGGCGAGGAACGAGAGCTGGTAATAATTCTTGTCAGGCGTGGAAATCTGCTGCAGGCAGGTGGCGCCGACGTGATGGTTAGTGAACGCGAGGCCATCGGCGGAGACGAACGATCCGGAGCCGCCATTATTGAAACGTACTGACGAGAGGCGGACGTGATCGAGCCACGCCTGGTCGGGCGCCCATCCGTACTTGGCTTTAATTTTGTCGGTGGGGAAGTGGTTGAACAACCACATGCCCTCGTCGGCAGCGGCGCTGCCGATCAGCAAGATAGCGGCGATCACAATGAGGACGACACGTTTCATACTGGCCTCCACGACGTAAGCGAAACTCACTATTCTACTCTCCATGCGCAGACGGTGTGCACTTCACGCTCGCGCATAAAACGACGGCGGGAAGCATTCCACCCGCCGTCGTTTGCCCCAAGCAACAAGTTTCCAAGAAACTCCTGATGAGGTCTGCTCCGAAGACTCAATCAGAACTTTCCTAACTCCTAGCTGCCAACTCCTAACTACTTCTTCTCTTTCAAGGTCGCAGGCTTCGTAACTTCCTTCGCCTGCGGTCCGACAAGTTCGTCGACCAGCGGGCCGGCGCCATAGATATTGCGCAGGGCCTCGAGGATGCCGCGCGAATCCACGCTGACCGCCCGTCCCACTACGTCTTCGTACATGAAGCGCATGGGCAGCGACTGAATATTGCCGTCGAAGATGATGCCGACGATCTCGCCCTCCTTGTTCACCACTGGGCTGCCGGAGTTGCCGCCGATGATGTCGGGGGTGGAGACGAAATTCAGCGGCGCGTTGACGTTCAACTTCCCGGCTTTCAGGCCGGCGTTCACGACCTTGCCGTCCTTCTTTTCGCCGGGGTTAAAAGCCATCCAGGTTTCCGGCAGGAAATAGGGCGGCTGGTTGGTATGCGTCGCCGCATGCTGGAAGGCGCCGGTGAACGTGGTGAAGTAAGGGATCTTCCGACCATCTTCGGTATAGCCCTTCACCACGCCGTAGCTGAGGCGTAGCGTTCCAGTCGCGTCGGGAGGTTCGGTGAAGCCTTTCTCGGCGAACATGATTTTTGCGATCTGCGTTCCGGCGCGCTGCTCGACCGAGGTCACCTGCTGCTCGATCTGTTTGCGAACCTCACGCGCGTCGGCATCGACAGCCTTCATCAACAGGATGGCCGGATCGGTGCTCGCGTCGATGGCTGCTTTTCCGCCGTCGTAGAGCTTCTTGCGCGCTTCAGCCTTATCCAGTTCGCTGCCGTTGATGAGGTCGGTCGCGAGCTGTTCGGGCGTCTTGCCGCCAAGCACTTTGCGGACGAACGGATCGTCCGGGCCGAGCGTCTCGACCATGTCCTTGAGCGAATCGGTGAGTTGGAGGATGTCGAGGTTCTTGTAAACGGGCAGGGGAGAGAGTAGCCGCCGCTCGAGCATCGGAAGCGAGCTTTCGCGGAATTCGCGCAGCCGCTCGGTATTCGGCTTCTGCTTCTCATCGGCCGCCCGGACCAGCGTGCGCGCCGAGGTCAGGATGTTGGAATTGAAGGTGCTCTCGACGAACGTTGCGCGCGTGCCAATCTGCTTCTGGATGGTAACTGCTTTCTCCAGGTCGGACCACGGGTCGCCGAACTCCGCTTTCAATTTCGCGTTGGCGGCGACGGCATCGCGCAACTTGCTCTCCTCGGCTCTTTTCCTGGCCATGAAGCCTTCGTCGAGCAGGCCTGCGTTGTATCCGACGG
>JBOGLI010000445.1:0-1919 GCA_050746165.1 Terriglobales bacterium
GCGTTGTGGTCTCCATGGAAACCGTGAAGGTCATCAAACAGCTCGGCCTGGTTCCGCGACGCACGATCCGCATGATCGCCTGGATGGACGAAGAGATCAGCGGCTCCGGCGGACGCCAGTATCTTGCCGATCACACCGCCGAATTGGCGAACCAGTATGCGGCCATCGAAACCGACCTGGGCGCCGGACATCCTGTCGGCATCAACGCCAACGGCCCGCCCGAATTGCTGACTCTGTTAGGCCCCGTTGCCAATGTGCTCGCCAGTCAGGGAGCATCGGTGGTGCAGGCGGGTGGCGGCGGGTCTGATATCGGCCCGCTCATGAGGAAGGACGTTCCCGGCTTCAGCCCGATTCAGGACGTGCGGACCTACTTCCATTACCATCACACTGCTGCCGATACGCTCGACAAGGTGGACCCGCAGAACCTGCGCGAGAACTGCAGCGTAATCGCCGTGCTCGCCTATGCGTTGGCCTCAGTCCCGCAGGACCTGCCCAAGTTCCCGCCGGGACACGGCCCCATCCCGGAGTAGGACACCGGGATAATAATTTCAGAAACTGAAACCGTTACGCGTTAGGCGCTACGCCAACCGCCACGAGCGTGACATCGAGATGCGCGCCGCAGAAGACGCAGTCGGTCTCTTTCGGCGGTGCTCCGCCCTCGCAAGCCTCGATGGGAAATGACCGGAGGCATTTTGTGCAGGTCAGCATCAGTGGGGCGTCGCCGGTGGGGGCCCAGACGGATGTACGCTCGATCGGATGTTGCTTTTCGCGCGCACCGCTCAGCAGGCTGGCGATCGTCGCGAGAAAGTCGTCGGTGCGGTAACTGCCCTTCTGGAAAAACGCATCCGCGATCGGGCTTTCGTCGGCACTACGCAGGAATTCGCCGCTAATGGCGATGGTAGGAAGTTGCGGAAACCTTGTCCGCAGCACTGACAGCAACTCGAACCCATTCATGTTGGGCATGCGCAGGTCGGTCACGACCAGGTCGGGCATCGCCGATTGCAGCTTGCGCAAGGCTACGAAGCCATCTTCCGCGGAGTCGACCTTGTAACCGGCCTGCTCCAGAACCGCGCCAAGGACGAAACGAATACTGGGCTCGTCATCGACGAGCAAGATTCTTTTACCCACGTTGATCCGCCTGAATCGAAGAGTAGGGTGTGTGTACTAGTTTATAAACCAGCTGCTCCGCATTTGCAACTTCAGGCTAAGGTGAGCACCTGGTTGCGATTACGTGCCCTGCCCGACCCTCCGCGTTTACCCTTTGGCGAGTCTTCTAGTCGATCTCCGCGGCGCCTTCGGCCGGCCGGCTGACATAGATTTCCGGCCGCATTCCGGACTGCTCTTCATACCTGCGCGCAACAAAATCGCGGAACGCCTCCACTGCGTCTTCGCGGACAAGGTTGACGGTGCAGCCGCCGAATCCGCCGCCGGTCATGCGCGCGCCAATCAAGCCCTCCGCCTGATTGGCGACCTCCACCATGACGTCCAATTCAGGGCAACTGACCTCGAAATCATCCCGCAGGCTGCGGTGGGAGTCGGCCATCAATCGTCCCAGCAGCGGGCGGTCGTCTTCGGACAGGGCCTTGGCGAAATCGGCCACGCGCGCGTTCTCGCTGATCACGTGGCGCGCGCGCCGGCATTCCACTCCCGGAAGCTGGCTCTCGCGGCGCTTGAATTCGGCCATGCTGACGTCGCGCAGCGCCCTTACGCCGAAGAAACGCGCCGCCAGTTCGCATTGCTGGCGACGGATGTTGTATTCGCCACCGGCGATGGCGTGGTGCGTCATTGTGTTACAGGCCACCACCGCGATCCCGGGCGGGATCGGCACCTGCTGAAATTCGAGGGAGCGGCAGTCGAGCATCAGTGCGTGCCCCACCTGCCCATTCACCGAGATGAACTGGTCCATGATGCCGCACGGC
>JBOGLI010000446.1:0-5008 GCA_050746165.1 Terriglobales bacterium
ATCCGCTTCTTTGAAGGGGCACACCTTTCAGGCGTGCCGTACAGGGGGTGCCCGCCACCGGCGGCTTCAGCCGCTCAGGGACTGTCCCTCAGGGCCTAAAGGCCGGAGTGCTTTGCCTCTCATCGGCGCGGCTGAAGCCGCGCCCCTTCAAACAGGAATACGCCGGCTGCGAAATGGCTCCAGCTACTTCCCACCTACTTCCTTCATATATTCGTCGAGCGTGACGAAGCGGTAGCCGCGCTGCCGCAGCTCGGGGAGCAGAGTCTTCAGCATTGCCGTGGTAGTGGAGAGCTCGTGCATCACGAGGATGTGCGTGTAGGTCCCCTTCTTCTCCCGCTGGACAATTTCCTGCAATACAAACTGCTGTAACGACGGCTTGGGGCACTTCAGCGGGCGTTCGCCGGCGCAGAGGTAGTCGGCGGTGTTGACGTCGCGCAGGGGCAAAGGGATGTCGGACCAGATGCCCATCACATGGTAGCCGCGCGCGGTCAGGTCATGGTCGATCTGCGGGGTGATGACCCAGTCGGGCGGGCGGACATAGGTGGCACGGTGTCCGGTGAGCTGCTGGATCAGTTGCGAGGCGCGGTCCACATCGTTGATCACGCCGCCTTCGCCGTGCTGCTTCTCAAATAGCTTGAACTGGACGTGACTGTAGGAGTGGTCCTCGATTTCGTAGCCGCGCTTGAAGACGTCGCGCGCCGCGTCCAGCGTGGTCATGCTGGTGCGGAACTCGTGCGGGTCGCCAAAAGTCTTGGGCGTGAGGCGCCAGCCCATGTAGAAGAACGTCGCCGGAGCGTGGTTCTCCTGGAGGACAGTGAGCAGTCCGCCGGTTGCTTGCGCGGGACCCTGGCCGTAGAGGACGTAGGGGCGGGGACCATCGTCGAAGGTGAGGGCGATCAACTTCTTGTTGTCAGCGAATAGCGGCAGGGAGCAGAGGAGGCAGAGCGCAACAGCGAGGCGGTTCATGGGGTCCTGAAATCCAGAGTAGATGCTGGAATCATAACCCGAAGAAGTAATAAGCAATAAGTAATAAGTAATGAGACTATGACGCGTTCCAATTCAGGAACGGGTTGAACAAGTAGTAGACCAAATTAGCGGCTGGTGCATTCGATTGTGGCCTTACACTTTCGTGCATGGCTGGTCACTTCAAGCAGCTCTCCGTGTGGCGGAAGGGCATCGATCTCGCGGATGCGATCTACATCGGGACCGAGACATTCCCGAAGCATGAAACATTTGGGCTGTCCTCGCAGATGCGGCGAGCAGCCGTCTCTATACCGAGCAACATCGCCGAAGGGCAGGCGCACCACAGTCATGCCGACTTCATTCGGTTCCTCCGGCTTGCTCGAGGTTCACTGGCTGAATTGCAGACGCAGGTGGTAATCGCCGGACGTCGCGAATATCTCAAACGCGATGTGGTCAAGAAACTGTGGAAGGATGCGGACGAGATCAACCGCATGATTAACGGTCTGATCGCGGCAACTCAGAAGCAGATGAAGATATCGGAACCTGAATAGCCACTCTCAATACTTATTACTTATTACTTATTACTCGTTCTCCCCCGGATGCTGGGGAAGCAGCGCGTTCTGCGTTTTCTGCAGCGAGGCTTCGTCCTCGACGTTGAGGCAGGTGCGGGAGCGGTCGATCTGGCGCATGAGGCCGCAGAGCACTTTGCCGGGACCGACTTCGAGAAATGTCTGGATGCCGCGGGCGGTGATCGCCTGCATCGAACGGACCCACTGCACGGCGCCGGTGACCTGGCGAATGAGGGCGTCGCGCGCCTGCTCGGGATCGGTGATCACGGCCGCGTCGACGTTGGTTACCAGCGGGCGGTCCATGGAATGGAAGGTCAGCGCTTTGAGGTCGGAAGCGAGTCGATCCTGCGCGGGCTGCATGAGGGCGCAATGGAAGGGTGCGCTGACCGGAAGCATCACGGCGCGCTTGGCGCCTTTCGCTTTCGCCAGTTCTGCGGCGCGCTCGACCGCGGCCTTGCTGCCGGAGATGACGATCTGGTCGGGCGAATTGATGTTGGCGGGCTGGCAGACACTGCCGGCGGGCGCGGCGAGCACGTCCTCGCCGGCGGCCATCGATGCAAGGATCTGTTCCAACTCGGCGTCCGACCCAAGCTCGGGGCGCCCGGCGGTTCTGGCAGCGTAGTCGCAGAGGGGCTGGAGCTGATCGAGGGGCATGCCGAGGATGGCGGCCATCGCGCCTTCGCCGACCGGGACGGCTTCCTGCATGTAACGGCCACGGTTGCGGACGGTGCGGACGGCATCGGCGAAATCGAGCGTGCCGGCGGCGACGTGCGCCGAGTACTCACCCAGGCTATGCCCGGCGACGATCGCGGGCGCGATTCCCTTCTCCTCCAGGACGCGCCAGGCGGCAACCGAGACAGTGAGGATGGCGGGCTGGGTGATTTCGGTCATGCGTAACTTGTCTTCGGGACCTTCGAAGCAGAGCTGCGATAACTTGTAGCCGAGGGCTTCATCGGCCTCGTCGAAGGTGAGCTGCGCGACCGGATACATGGCGGCCAGTTCGCGTCCCATGCCGACCGATTGCGAACCTTGTCCGGGAAAGAGGAAGGCGAGTTCGTGCATCGGGAAACAGTCTACAGGGTACGGTCGGCGGGCGTCAGGCGGCGGATCGGGTCACGACAAGTCGCGAATCGCGGCGGCTGTAGAATGAACGGCATTGCCGGGCCCGCAACGGGCGCCGGAGGGGAATGGATGGCAGGCAAAGCTACAGCGGTTTCCACGCCTGAAATGGCGCCGCCGAAGGCCGTGATCGGCGCGCGGCTGGTGTCGGTCGATGCGCTGCGCGGGCTCGACATGTTGTGCATTCTGGGCGTGGACCGCGTGTTGCGGGAACTGGGCTCGGCCACGCACAAGCCGTTTTTCATGGCGCTGGGCGACCAGATGACGCATGTGCCCTGGGCCGGGCTGCATGTGTACGACCTGATCTTTCCCTTGTTCATTTTTATTGTGGGCGTGGCGATGGTGTTTTCGCTCGACCGGATTATCGAGCGGCATGGCCGCGGCGCGGCGGTTCGCCGCGTGTTGCGCCGCTCGATCGTCCTGTTCCTGCTGGGCGTGTTCTACATGGGCGGGCTGGCGCACGGGTGGGGGAACGTTTACCTGGCGGGTGTGCTGCAGCGTATCGCAGAGGCGTACGTGTTCGCCGCGCTGATCTATTGCTTCCTGCAGCATCGGCCGCGGGCGATCGCTGTGACCTGCTTTGCGCTGCTGGTGGGCTACTGGGCGCTATTAACGTTTGTGCCGGTGCCGGGTGTCGGACACGCCAGCTACGAGCGCGGTCTGAACCTGGCGCACTACATTGACCTGCACTATCTGCCGGGCGCGAGCGTTTCCGATCCGGCGGATTTTGAAGGCAGCCTGCTCAACACGCTCGGGGCGGTGGCCAATTGCCTGCTCGGCGCCCTGGCCGGCTTGCTGCTGAAGGACGAACGGGTCGCGCCGCGACGTAAGGTGCTGTGGCTGGTTGGCGCGGGCGCGGCCAGCCTCGGTGCGGGATATCTCTGGGGCCTGCAGTTCCCGATCGTGAAGCTGTTGTGGACGTCTTCTTATGTGCTGGTGACGTGCGGCTATAGCGCGATCCTGCTGGCGCTGTTTTACCTCGTGCTCGATGTGTGGCAACGGCGTCGATGGGCGCAGCCGCTGGTGTGGGTGGGCATGAATTCAATCACGATTTACCTAATCGCGAACATCATTGACTTTCCGCGGCTGGCGCAAAGGCTGGTTGGTGGCAAGGTGTTTTTCGGCGCGTACGGAGCGGTAGTGGCGGCGCTGGGTGCGGTGGGATTGGAATTGTTACTGGCGTGGTATCTGTACCGGCGACAGGTGTTCTTAAGGATATGAAGCAGCGCGGGGAGAAAACCCCCGGGTAAGCCAAAAGAGGGCTTACCAGGGGCACCCGCAATCCGGGGCACCCGCGGGATAAGTCGCCGTTGGCGACGGCGAGGCCGCGCTCGATCTTGGCGTTGACCTTGGAGTTGGCGAATTCGGCGGCAACGCGGATGGCGTTCTTGATGGCGTTGGTGTTGGACGAGCCGTGCCCGATGATGCAAACGCCTTTCAGTCCGAGCAGTGGAGCGCCGCCGTACTCGGAGTAGTCGAGGCGTTTTTTGAAATCCTCGAAGGCGCGGCGCGATAGCAGGTAGCCCACCTGGGCAGTCACGGTGCTGCTGAGCGATTCCTTGAGCAGGGTGCGGACGGTGAAGACCAGTCCCTCGCTCACCTTGAGGGCGACGTTGCCGACGAAGCCGTCGCAGACGATCACGTCAACCTCACCGTTGTAGAGGTCGCGGCCTTCGACGTTGCCGACGAAATTCAGCGGCAGCTTGCGCAAGAGCTGAAAGACGGCGCGGGTCAACTCGTTGCCCTTGCTCTCTTCTTCCCCAACCGAAAGCACGCCGACGCGGGGCTGGTGGACGCCAAAGATGTCGCGGAAGTAGACGTCGCCCATAATCGCCCACTGTTCGAGGTTGTGCGGCTTGCAATCGACGTTGGCGCCGACATCGAGCATGAGGCTGGCGGTCCCGGCCGACGTGGGGAAGACGGCCGCAAGCGCGGGCCGGTCAACGCCGGGCAGAGCGCCGAGGATCATCTTGGCGGCGGCCATGGCGGCACCGGTGTTGCCGGCGGTGATGAAGCCGGCGGCGCGGCCTTCGCGAACCAGGCGCAGGCCGACGTGCATCGAAGACTGTTTCTTGGTGCGGACGGCCTGCGCGGCCTTGTCGTGCATGCCGATGACTTCGTCGGCGTGGACGACCTTGAGGTTACGCAGGATGTGCGCGGTGGGATGGTTCTCCAACTCGGCGCGGACGGCAGCTTCGGGGCCGATGAGGAGAACATCGACGTCGAAATTCCGAGCGGCGAGGATGGCGCCCTCGACTTCCGGCTTGGGCGCGCGGTCGGAGCCCATGGCGTCGACGGCGATGGTAGTAGGCATCTCGAGGCGTGAGGCGGGAGGCTTGAGGCGTGAGGCTCACGCC
>JBOGLI010000447.1:0-4469 GCA_050746165.1 Terriglobales bacterium
GCGCAAGATCTCGCTCGACGAGCCGCTCAAGACCCTCGGCGATTTCACCGTCCCCATCCGCCTCGTCAAGGACGTGACCGCGCACGTGAAGGTCACCATCGAGAAGGAAGCGGAAGCCGTCGCCGAAGGACAGTAGTAATTTCTTGATCGTGTGGCCCCGGCTGCCCTCAGCCGGGGCGCTCACGTGTTCAGCGCTATCGGTAGTTCGTTGTGTCCCGGCGCCTCGCCGGGACAGCGCTTTCCTCACATTAAAAAGTCGGAAATGACTTGTAGTCCCGCACCCTATTTCACCGGCCGGTAGCGGAAGTGCCCGGTGATCTTCCACGCGAAGAGCACGTCTTCAATTCTCGGCCCCTCGCCTATATTGTGCTCAACCATGTAGCGGCCGGAGCGCAGCTTTCGATCCGTCACCATCCCGATGTGGTCATATCCTCGCGGCAGCTTCCAAGTCACGATGTCCCCTGGCAGGTAATCAGCTTCCCTATCACTGACCGGGAGCCGCTCCCCGTTCCGCGCGAAAAAGACAGTTAGGTTCGACACGCGCCGGTGGTCGATATTTGTATCCAGGGTGCCGTGAGTTGGGTACGCGGATGGATGCGCGGCAATGTCGTCGTGAACTTTTTTCTGCAGATCGATCCCGGCCGCGCGGTAGATGCGAATGATCTCGTCCGTACAAACACCCGTATCGGCTGGAACATCACCATTAGGATAAGGAATCCGGACGTAGGAAGGATCGTAACGCGCAGGATGGTTGGGACGATCGTCGGCGGCCTCCACTATTTTTGCGACAAAGTCCCGCGTAACTGTCTGTGCCGACGCGGCGAGCGCAACTGCGCAGATTAAGATCGCCTTCTTCATATGCCCATCACACACCGTGCCCGTCAAAACCGCTCCCGCAAAGCTTACTGAACGCCTAATCGACGATAAACAGCTTCGCCCCCTCTTTCGTCGTTGAGCGGTGCCCCGGCTTCCCATCGCCCACGTGGTAGCTCTCGCCCGCCTTCATGTTTTGTTTTCGGCCATCCGCCAGTTCCATCTCCAGCGATCCGGCCGCGCACAGGATCACGTGGCCCTTTTCGCACCAGTGGTCCGCCTTGTATCCCGGCGAGTACTCCACCATGCGAATGCGGATGTCACCCATCCGCCGCGTGCGCCACACGGCGATGCCGGTTTCGCCCTTGTGCTCCTCCGCGGGGACCTGCGTCCAATTCGTCACCGTCATTTCATGTTCCGGAATTTTCATGACGCCAGTATATTGATGGCAGGGTTCACGCGAGACCGCACCGCCTCCGCATGCGCGTATTCCGAACGCAATTGTTGATCGCCACATTGCTGCTCGCCTGCGCAGCGCGCGCGCAGCAGGGCAACTCCTACAATCTTGTTCTTTCCGTCGAGCACGATGGCAGCGCCATCGTCTCTGAGCAACTCGCACTTTCGTCGCCCTTACGCGAGCCTCTCCACTGGCGTATTCCGACGGCGATCACTGGCCCGCTCGGGATCCGCCGCCTGTTGTTCGTCGATATCCTGGAAATCAGCGATGTCGACGGGAACGTGCTCACTTCCAAGACCCGCCGCTTTGGCGACGCGCTCGAGGTCGTCGTTCCCGTTCAACCCGTTGCTGGTGACACCGTCCGCATCTCCTACGACGTGCGCAACGCGGTCCGTTTCGGCGACTCCGCCGACGAATTCCTGTGGCCGCTCGCACAACGCTGGTCAGAGCCCTTCATGAACGTTGCAGCGGATGTCTCCGTACCGGCCGGCGCTGCGGGGCAATTGTCGGCGCAGTTGCTGCGCATCGACAGCGGCAACCGAATCGCGCTGCCATTGCCGCTCTCCGGAAGCCGGGGGGCGTGGGGGATCGAATCGCGCAATCCGAACCGCACCCTCCTCGACCTCGTCTTTGCGCCCGGCGTCCTGCGCCAGCCCTCGTTGCTGCTCCGGGCTGTATGGTTCCTCAGGGCGAATCCAGTTGTTCTCTTCCCTGTTCTCCTGTTGATCGTCGTTCTCCTCTTCCGCAAGTATTCGGCGCACCGCGCCGCCGGCCCCGTCGTGACCCGCTACGACCCGCCCGCCGATCTTCCGCCCGCGGAGGCCGGCGTTCTCATCGACGATCGTCTCGATCCTCGCGATCTCGCCGCCATGCTCCTCGATCTGGCGCGGCGCGGCTTCATCCGCATCGAGCCTGGCTCGCCCGACGAAGGGGTTCCCTATCTCGCGCCCGACTTCGTCCTCCGCCTGCTCAAGCCGATGGACCACTGGAAGGGCGCTTACCCGTACGAGCACGTCGTCCTTTTCCACACCTTCTATGGCGGCCATTGGACGAAACTTTCGAGCGTCAGCCTGCGCTTTTATGCCGTCGTGCCCTCTGTTTCGCAAATGATTCGCGACGAACTGCTGCGCAAGGGACTCTACGTTGCGCCTTGGAAGGTCGCGGTTCAGCGAACGCTGGCCGTGGTTGCCGTGGTGGCGGCGTTCGCGTTTGCGCAGGTCGCCGGATGGTTCGCCGTGGTGCAGTCCGGTACCGTGGCGGTGATTGCCGCCGTCTCGATGGCGATCGTCCTGCCGTTGCTGCTGCGCGGCATCACCCATCGCACCTCGCGCGGTGACGCCGTCTTCGCGCAATTGCGCGGCTTCGAGGAATTCATGAACACCGTGGAAGCCGACCGCATGGAGCGCATCACTCCCGGCCTGTTTGAAAGCTTTCTGCCGTACGCGGTCGCTCTCGGGGTGGAACATCGTTGGGGCGCGACCTTCTCGACCATCAGCTCCGGCCCGCCTCTCTGGTGGGACAAGGCAAACTCCGGCGGTGTTCCCGATTTCGTGCGTCTCGTCGGCAATTTCTCGATTCCGACGCGCCGCGCACCTGCCGCACCGAAGTCCGTGGTTAAGTCGGGGGGTGCCCCACCCTAGCTTTTTTTGCTAGGGTGGGCCGAGCCGAAACCTCCGCCGCCCGGGGTCGAAACCCTCACCCGCTCGCCTGTCTTGAGTCGCGCCGAATCCTTGCTGCGCAGCCGCTCGATCTTGCCGTCAAGCCAGACGATTTCGGTGATCCCAGGTGCGCCCTCGCCACCGCCGGAGAGTCCCCATGGCCCGCGCTTCCGCCGGTCCGACAGAATCGCCACATCGGCGTCGGTCAACACCTCGATCTCGCGCACAATGCCGTCGCCACCTCGGTGACTTCCCTTACCGCCGCTGTCCGGACGGAGCGAGTACCGCGTGATGCGGAACGGGTACGCGTACTCCAGCGCCTCGGCGGGAGTATTGAGCGAGTTCGTCATGTGCGTGTGCACGCCGCTGACCCCCGCGCGCTCGGGCGTCGCTCCCATGCCTCCGGCAATCGTCTCGTAGTATGCGAACGGCTCGCCCGTCCGCGGATCGATCCCGCCCAGCGTCAAATTATTCATCGTCCCCGAGGCGGCCGCCGGAATCCGCTCCGGCACCGCCTGCGACAGCGCGCGCAGCAGCACATCGACGATGCGCTGCGAGGTCTCCACATTTCCGCCCGCCACCGGCGCCGGCGGATGCGAGTTGACCACCGTTCCATCCGGCGCGATCACCTCGATCGGCCTCATCAACCCTGCCGTAGCGGGCACGTCCTCCGCCAGCAGGCAGCGAAATACGTAGAAGCACGCCGACCAGGTGATCGCCTCCACCGCATTCACGCTTCCCTGCACCTGCGGCGCGCTGCCGCTGAAATCGATCGTGACACTCTTCTGACTTGTCATCCTGAGCTGATTTGTCATCCTGAGCGAGGACGCCGCCGACAACCAGCCGCCCCGGTTTTGGGCGGCGGGTTGCGGCGTCCGAGTCGAAGGACCTTTTGTTTTCCGAAACGTAATCGCCACCGCGATCCTGACCGGCTCCTCGGTCACGCCATCGTCGTCGAGAAAATCTTCCGCGCGATACGTGCCCGCCGGAACCTCGCGCAGGAACGCGCGCATGATCTCTTCCGAATATTCGAGAAGTTCGCCCGCCGCGCGCCGCACCACCGGCAGCGTGTAGCGCTCGCAGACTTCGCCCAGCCGCACAGCGCCCGTGTGACACGCCGCGATCTGCGCTCCCAGGTCGCCCTCCCGCTCGTCGGGCGTGCGCACGTTGTGCAGCAACAGATTCAGGATGTCGCGGTCCATCTCACCGCCGCGCACCAGCCGCACCGGCGGGATCCGCAACCCTTCCTGATAAATATCCCGACATAGCCCCATCGACCCCGCGTACGTCCCGCCAATATCGGCATGGTGCGCCCGCGATGCTACATAAAAATCCGGCGTCAACTTTTTACTTTGTACTTTTAATTTTTTACTTCCGATATAGACCGGCTGCACCAGCGTGATGTCCGGCAGATGCGTGCCCCCGGCGAATGGATCGTTGAGCATGGCGATGTCGCCGGGCCCAAGCTCCAGACGCTCCACCGCTGCCTGTACCGAGCGCGGCATCGACCCCAGGTGCACCGGCATGTGGTCGCCCATCGC
>JBOGLI010000448.1:0-4040 GCA_050746165.1 Terriglobales bacterium
CACCAATCGTGATCCACCTCACAGCCTGCCGGTGCACGTACGGCGGACAATCTGCCCATGGAGCCCTTCCGCTTTCATGTATTCGTCTGCACGCAGGAAAAGCCAAAGGACGTCCCGTGCTGTGCCGCGAGCGGTTCCGCGGCCGTGCTCGACGCTCTCAACCAGGAACTCGCCGCCCGTGGGTTGCGCGATGAAGTCCAGGTGACCACCACCAACTGCATGGGAACGTGCGAGAACGGGCCGGTCGTGATCGCGTATCCCGAGGGCATCTGGTACTCCAACGTTGCGCCCGCTAATATTCGCGAGATCGTCGCCAGCCACTTCGCGCATAACAAGGTCGTGCACCCGCTGGCGCGAACGGAGTGGCAGGAAATGCGCGGGCAGATCATCGAGCACCGCGAGAAGTACCTGGCCATGCTGCGCGCCAAGGCCGAAGCGGAGGCAGCCGCGAAAGAACCGGAACTCGCCGCGGCAAAGTAGCAGCGAAATCCGCCTGCGCTTAAGCGAGACGCAGAGGATCGCCGCTCTTGACCCGCGTCGCGGCCACCACGGCGGCGCCGAGCGCCGGCCAGCGCATCATCAGCAGCGCCGTTTTCTGTACTGCCGACGGCGAATGCAGCAGGCGGCGAAGCCGCGCGGCGCGACGGAACAACGGCAGGAAACGGCGCCGGTACTCGCGTTCGTACTCCCGCGGATCGTCCACGCTGCCGGCGAGCGTTCCCGATTGCAGCGCCAGCGATATTCCGTCGCCCAGGAATGGATCGATGAATCCGGCGGCGTCACCGGCGCACATGATTCCATCCTTCACGGGTTCTGGCGAAGCAAAGACGCACATGGCCGTCGCGATCGTCTCGGTGACCTGTTCCCATCCCGCGCTATTCAACCGTTGATGCACGTCGAAGGCGGCGCTCATTCGATCAACGCCTGCGTTCCTGATTCTTTCCGGTTCAACCAGCGCACAGACGTTCACGAGACCACCGGAAATCGGCTGCACCCCGCAGTAACCTCGGTCGCCAAAATACAGCTCAACTGTCTCAATCGTTCGTGCAGGACGAAAATGCGCCTTGATGCCAACTAGCGTTGTTTTCGCTGGCTTCAAATCGCCACGACGCCCGATAGCGTAAACCGCGCAATTACATTCGAGCGCCAAGCCATCGCCGACAACGACGAAGTGCCCGTTCCGCTCCTCGACCTTGCAGCGCCCGCAACCATCTCGCGTGTCGACGCCGCTGGCAAGCGCGGCCTTCCAGAGCGCCAAATCAAGCTCGTAACGCGTGATGCTTGCCGCAGAAGGTGAGATCGGTGCCGTGAAGCGTCCGGCGGGTAGGTGCACCGTGGTTTTTGAAATTCTCGGCGCGTGTTCGAGTAATTCCGTGCCCGGTGTCCCGCGCAGCAATGAAGCGAGTAGCTGGAGCGATTCAGCAGATACGAATTCGCCGCAGACTTTGTGGCGCGGGTAGCGTCCGGCCTCCAGCAGTGCGACCTTCTTCCCACGCCGCGCGGCGGTAATGGCGGCGGCTGCGCCCGCCGGCCCGCCTCCGATCACGACAACGTCAAAGTGTTCAGACATGCCAAGCCTTCCAGGCGATCACTCCGAGTCTAAACAGAAAATGGCGCGATACCTCAAATTCGCATGCTTCGGCCAGGGCGAAAATCTCTTTCAGTTCCCGCTCTGTGTACGCGCGGCGGATGGACGCAACCGAATCGTGCCGCGTCAACTGGCTGCGGAAGAGCGGAAGCCCGGCATAGATCAGTGCGAGGTGGGCCGAGGCGCGCTCCAAATCATTGACGACGATCGCGATCCGGCAAACGCGCAAGGCCTCACGAAGGAAGGTGACAATCGCATCGGGCTCAAAATGATGTAAGAGCAGGGAACAGGTCACCACGTCGAAGCTGTTGGCCGCAAAAGGCAGGGAAAGAGCATCGCCGACAATTACGGGAAAGCCGTTGCGTGGCAGGTGGGTCGCAGCACGGTCGAGCAGCGACACCGTCACGTTTACACCTCGCTCGGCCAGCAGTTTGCGGCTGCTTAGCACCGCTTCGCCGGGGCCTGCGCCGACGTCCAGCACGGTCAACTCGCGTTTCTGAGTTCTCTCGGCCACCCGGAGCAACAAGGATGCCGTTGTCGATACGCCGCCGAACCAGCGGTTGATGCGCCTGAGATCGCGCAACGACGCCTGGATTTCTTCCGGCGATCCCGCATCGCTGTCGAGCAGTTCGGGGGTGACCACGCGGCGCATGAGCTACAGATGCGCCCTAATGCGCGGGGATACAGAACCGTTCTTGGTTGTTGGTTCTTAGTTGTTGGTTAGCCGGGATGAGGCAGTGGAATTCGTTATCACGCAAACCAACAACCAACAACCGACAACTGCTTCTCACACCGTTTCGAGCTCTTCCTCGAGCAACTGCTTGTTATACAGGTCGGTGTAATAGCCGTTCATCGTCAGGAGTTCGTCGTGCGTGCCGGATTCGACGATGCGGCCGTCGTGGAGGACGGCAATCCGGTCGGCATTCTTCACCGTCGAAACGCGATGCGAGATGAAGATGGTCGTGCGCCCGCGCATCACGTCGCGCAAGTGGTCGAGGATTTTCTCTTCGGTGTACGTGTCGACGCTGGAAAGCGCGTCGTCGAGCACAAGAATTAGAGGATTTCGGATGAGCGCGCGGGCAATCGCCGTACGCTGCTTCTGTCCGCCGGAGAGCGTGATGCCGCGCTCGCCGACCAGCGTCAAATAACGATCGGGGAAGGCCTCGATGTCGCGCGCGATGCTGGCGCCCTCGGCCGCCGCCCGGATTTCCTCGTCGGAAGCGTCGTCTACGCCCAGCGCGATGTTCTCGCGGATGGTGTCGGAGAAAAGGAACGTCTCCTGCGGGACAAAGCCAATGCTGCGGCGCAGGTCGTCAACCGGAATTTCGCGGATGGGGCGGCCGTCGATCAGCACCATTCCGGGGGCGGCATCGTAGATGCGCGGCACTAGGCTGACCAGCGTCGATTTTCCTGAGCCGGTTGGCCCGACGATCGCCAGGCTCGTGCCGGCAGGCACGGTGAGATTGACGTCGTGCAGCACCTGCGTATTGCCGTAGCTAAAACTCAAGTTACGGAACTCAATTTCGCCCATGACCTCCGCGTCATGCGGCTGGCCATTGCCGCTGGCAAACGCATTCGTCGGAATGTCAGGCTTCGTCTCAAAGATTTCCTGCAGCCGGACCATCGACGCCGTCCCGCGCTGGAATATGTTGATGACCCAGCCAAGCGCGATCACCGGGAAGGTGAGCATCACCATGTAGGTGGTGAAGGCGACAAACTGGCCGAGGTCGATTCGTCCCAGGATCACCTCACGCCCACCTAACCACAACACGAGCACCGTTGCCAGGCCGAGGGAGAAACGCAGGCTAGGCCAAAGCATCGCCATCAACCGCACCAACCAAAGCGAGCGACGAATGTATTCCTGGTTCGATCGTTCAAAGTGCGCGATCTCCGCCTCTTCCTGGGCGAAGGCGCGCACGATACGAACGCCGGAGAAGTTTTCCTGGGCGCGTGCCGAAATATCGGAAAAGCTGGCCTGGATGCGTTCGAAGCGCTCGTGGATCTTGCGTCCGAAGTGCTGAATGACGATGGAGATGATGGGCAGCGGCGCGAATGCGTACAGGGTCAATCGCGGGCTGGTGTGCCACATGTACGAAAGCGAAAAAACGGTGACCACGAGGGTCGTGGCCGAGTACATGATGGCAGGGCCGAGAAGGTTACGGACGGCGCTGAGGTCGTTCGTCGCGCGCGCCATGATGTCGCCGACGCGCATGCGCTGGTAATAAGACTGCGAGAGCTGCTCCAGGTGATGGAACAGATCGTTGCGCATATCAAACTCGATATCGCGCGAGATGCCGATCACGATCCAGCGGGTGAGAAACTGAAAGACGCCTTTCGCCAGGAAAACCGCAACCAGCAGCAGCGCCGCGATTTCCAGCCGGTACCTCAAATCATGAGCGGAGATGCGATGCGCACCGAAGGCGTTCAAGTCGTTGGTGGCGCGCTGCACGAC
>JBOGLI010000449.1:0-4828 GCA_050746165.1 Terriglobales bacterium
GGTCCACGGGCTTGCCGATTTTGTTCAACTGGCGGTGCGACTCGAAGACGGTGGCGCGCTCCACGTTGCCGAGAAAATCATCGGGATTGATGGCGACTGAGCTGTAATCGCGCCATTTGTCGGGATAGCCGATTTTGTTGACGATGCGATGAAGCTTGAGCAGCGCCTGCTGCTTGGTTTCCGGGCCCATCCAAGTGAGCGAGTTGATGTCGTCGGCCATGGCCTGCTCGATCTGCTTGGTCATGGTGACCGTCTTCTGCTTCAGCTCCGGGCTGAAGGCGCGGCGGACGAACTCCTGACCAAGCGCGTCACCAAGCTGGCCATCAACGAGGGAGACGCAGCGCTTCCAGCGCGGGCGCAACTGAGGAGTGCCGTGCAGCGTCTTGCTGAAGAAGTTGAAGTTCTCCATCACGAACGGTTCGGAGATAAATGGCGCCGCAGCGTGCAGGACGTGCCAGCGCAGGTAGGTCTTGAGGTCGCCGAGCGAGCGCGATTTGAGCTGGACCTCGACTTCCTTGTAGAAGGCGGGCTGGGTGACGTTGAAGGAGTTCTGCTGCGGAAGACCGACAGCTTTTTCGTAGGCGGCCCAGTCGAAATCGGGGGTTAGCTCCTGCAGTCCCTTGAAATCAACCTTGTGAAACAGGTTGTGGGGCTCGCGGCGCTCGACGCGGGCAAGTTGCGATTTGGCCAGCGCGGTCTCGATGTCCATGACGGTGGCAGCTTCGGCCTGCGCGGTTTCAGGACGGTCGCCGAGCAATTCGAACATACGTTGGACGTGCGCGACATACTTGGCGCGCAGGTCTTTCGAGCGCGCGTCATCCTTGGTGTAGTAATCGCGATCGGGCAGGCCGAGTCCGCCGGCGTTGGCGAAGGCAATCATCGACTCGGAGTTGGCGAAGTCCTGGTTGGAACCGAAGTTGAATAAGAGCCCGCCCGTTTCCATCGAGGTGTGCAAGTAACCGAGCACGGGCGGCAGGTCGCGCAACGACCTCATCGAAGCGATCTTGTCGAGGTACGGCTGCAGCGGCTTGGCGCCGAGCTTGTTCACCGCCGTCTCATCCATGCAGGCGCCGAAATAGTCGCCGATCTTCTGCTGGTTGGCGTTGCGGCCGGTCTTCTGCCTGGAAAGCTGATCGAGAATGCCCCAGAGGAAGCGCTGGTTATCCTGGTAGAGCTTGCCGTAGACGCTCCAGCGAGCCTGGTCGGCGGGGATGGGGTTGTTCTTCATCCAGCCGCCGCAGGAGTACTGGTAGAAATCGACACAGGCGTCGGCGGCCCTATCCATCGAGCGAACGTCGATGCCCGGCGTGTAGGGGAAGGAGGTGATCGGCTTGTCTTCGGTGGCGGCGGGCGTAGGCGCCTGGGCCGCGGCGGCGAGCGCCACGAACATAACGGCGGCGATAGCAAGAGTACGCATGGAATGTCTCCGGATGAACCGAGCAGTGTAGCGTCAGGGGAGGTGGAGAGCAATGCGCGGGTTCTGCGTACGGAGAGAAAAGCAGGTTCCTCCGCTCAGATGCGCGAACCCGCCGGCCAAAAGCGGGCCGGCTGTGATTTTCGCGCGCATCCTCGGTCGGAATGACAAATCTTTCGGATTTCTCCGCACTACAATATCCGCATGTCGGAAGCGAAGCGCTGGTGGATCGTCGTGCTCTTTGGAACGGCGATGGCATGGATGGAATCGGCGACGGTTGCGTACCTGCGGTTGCTGGTTGGGCGAGTGAATCCGTATCAAGCCGCGCCCTTGCCGCCGCATCCGCTGCTCGGCGCCACCGAACTGGTGCGCGAGATCGCGACGATGGTCATGCTGTTTGCCGTCGGGTGGCTGGCGGGCCGCGATTGGCGCTCGCGGCTCTCCTATTCCCTGATTGCGTTCGGCGTGTGGGACATTCTGTATTACGTTTTCCTCGCGGTGATCGTGGGATGGCCGAAATCAATTTTCGATTGGGACGTCCTGTTCCTGATTCCGCTTCCGTGGTGGGGGCCGGTGATCGCGCCGGTGATCATCGCGTTGCTGATGATTGCGGGCGGAACGATGGTCACGCAGTTTCCAGGCAGGCCATGGCCGCGCCGAAGTTCAATCATGGTCGGATTGATTGGCATCGCTGTAGCGCTGGTGGTGTTTATGCAGCCGGCAATCCGGGCGCTGCCGGGCGGAGAGGAAGCGCTTCGCAACGCCCTTCCCGCGAACTTCAATTGGCCGTGGTTCGCCGTGGGATGCACGATGATGTCGGCGACGATCGCGGATTTACTGGTGCAGCGAAAGACACGCGCGAAAGTCGCGGTGGGGAAAACAGTATCTCAGTAGGTCAGTTGCGACGAGCAAGATGGTGATACCGGCTGCGAGCAGCCGGGACCATACCTTCGATTTCTAGCGGGCGTACTCGCTGCGCGTCTGCTCGAACGCCTCGGCAAGGCCGCGTTGAGAGGCGTTCTCGGCGAAGCGCTCGGCGAGGCTGGAGAGAGTCTGAAAAATCTGCGTGCCGCGATAAATGTAATCGGGCGCGTTCTCCCAAACCTGCTCGAATTTCTCCGGGTTCTCGGCCGCAAGAATGGCGAGCCCTACGGTTGCCGCTGCGATTCCCGCCGGCCGGTGTCCCTTGATGAGCAGCAGCGCTCCCGCCGCAAAACTGCCGATGATCAGTCCTTTTCTCCAGTTGGCCATCTTGTCCTCCATCACGTGCCCATGCCTGTTTCGCAGGGATCCCGACAGCAATTAGAGCAACTCGGACGCGGTTCCGTTGCTTTCAGGCGGGAAAGATTCCCTGCTGACGCAACAAAGGTACTCCACTTCCGCAATCATGCATTGTAAATTGCCGGGCGTGAGCATGACGGCCGAACAGGTGCGCGACGAGGTTAGGCGCTACTGGGGCGCATTCAGTTCTAAATCGGCGGAGAATGTGGACGGATTCTACCTGCCGGAGGCGGTGGTATTCGGATCCAGCAGCGCACGCGCCGAACCCGGACGGCTGGCCGCGACCCGGCGCAAGCGCGAGTACTTTCATTCCGAGAGCCATATCAGCGTGCAACTCGGCGCGATTGAGGTGCAGATGCTGGGCGAAGAGGCCGCCGTCGCCAGCTACACCTTCAGGTTCCATGCCAGCAACGTTGCCGGAGCACTGGGCAGGACCGTCGAGGAAAAGATCGAGCACGGCCGGGTTACGCAGGTGTTCGTCAGCGGAGGAGACGGCAGGTTGGCCATCGTCAACGAACACATATCGGTGATTGCGTAATCTGGTAATGTGACCCGGAGTTCTATTCAATTACGACATCCTGGTGGCGGCCCTTCCATTGGCCGCCGCGGCCGCTCCAATACTGCACCGCCGACCAAACCGTCGCACCGGCATAGAACAGTGCCGCCAGCGGCAAGGTGAGCGACCAGAGCGGATTCAACCGATAAAACCTGACGGTTGGTACATAAGAGGCAGTCATGAATGCCCACGCCGTACCGCCAAGAATCATGGCGAGCCGCTGGCCGCTCACGACGGAAGCGATGGGAGCGATGTAGGTGAGGAGAAGTCCCGCAATCGTGAGCAGGAGCAGGAGCGTGGAGTGGCGAAGCTGGTTGAAGGCGGTGCGAGCGATCATGCGGCCGATCTCGGCGAAGGTGCCATAGGAGCGCAAGCTGCGGCTCGCATCGGTCGGACCAAGCCATACACGACCGCCGCTGCCCTTGACCGCTCGGGCCAAGGCGCAATCGTCGATGATCTCGCCCCGGATCGCGGCAATGCCACCGGCACGGCGAAGCGCCTCGGGCGAGATCAGCATGCATCCGCCAGCCGCGCCCGCGGTTTTCATCCGCGCCCTGGCAATCCAGGCCGGCGGATAGAGCTGGAAGAAAAAATAAACGAAGGCGGGGATCAGCAAGCGCTCGGGCATCGATTCGCAACGCAGCTTTACCATGTAGGAGACGAGATCGAACCCGTCGCGGGCGTGCTGAACGAGCGATGCGACGACCTGGGGATCGTGCTCGATATCGGCATCAGTGAGCAGGATGAAGTCGGGATCTTGCTCTAGCGCCCGCTGAATTCCCTGCTCTACCGCCCAGAGTTTCCCCGTCCAACCGGGTGGCAGCGGAGATCCCGGAACCACAGTAAGCTGGGCGGTGGCGGTTGCTCGCGTTGCAACTTCGGCGGTGCCGTCGGTGCTGCCATCGTCGATGAGGACGATGGTCAGATCGACGAGCTCTTGGCGCAATAACGAAGATACTGCGCGTCCGACGTTTTGCGACTCATTGCGAGCGGGAATGACCGCAACTACACGGGCGGCCGCGGCGGTTTGCGGTTCCAACACGCGCAATCGCCAGAAGTGTCCTCGGAAGAAGAGGAGATAGATCCAGATGACGAGCGCGATGGCGGAAACGACGATCACCTACTTCGGTTCCCCAAAGAACACAAAATAGGAGCGCGACCATAAGGGAGTCGGGATGCTGCCGCGCTCGCGCGAAGTGAGGATCACGTTGAAGTCGTCGGTCAGGTGAAGCTTCTCGAGTACCGGCTCCGAGTCCGGAGTCGCCTGTGGGGCCACCAGCGCCAGATAGCGCAGGAACTCATAAGTATCCGGAGACCCCGCGTAGCCCGGTGCCACAAAGGAAAGTTCGGTGTTGGCCCCCGTAAAATGCCACGCCAGGGAAGCGGCGGTGGTCACGCCGCGCTCGTAATCGGCGTCGCTCACCGCCCCGGTGGGAGGATTGTCGAAGACCAGGCGGAGCTTGCGTTCATCTTCACGTGTGAATTCGCGCACTTTCAGCGACCCGGTGCGGGCGGAAGCCTTCCAATGTACGTGGCGCGCCGAATCCTCCGGAAGGTACTCGCGAATGCGGTAGAGG
>JBOGLI010000450.1:0-2120 GCA_050746165.1 Terriglobales bacterium
CCTGTGTAGTAGTAGCCGCTGATCGAGCTCGCGACGTCGTGCCTGATCACCAGCCAGCCCATCGCTAAGGCAAATGGCAACAGGATGGCAATAAAGCCAACGACCTTCCTCAGGGTCCGGTACGAAAGCACGGCCGGGTTTTGCGCTTGCGGGACGCGGTCCATGGAAGCCCCTCGATGTCGCCGGCTGCGGCACGCCGGAATTCTAACCAATTCTGCCGCCAAATCTATAACTCCGTTGCTATCCGCGCGTACAATAAATTTATCCATGCATCCCTACGTCATACATAACGACGCTCTTCTTCCCATCGAGCAGTGCCGCCTCTCGCCCGGCCAGGCCGGCGTGATCAATGGTTGGGGACTGTTCACCACCGCGCGCACTTATCGCGGCGTGCCTTTCCGGCTCGACAAGCACTTTGCCCGCCTGCAGCGCGACGCCAAGCTGCTGGAGATCCCGATTCCCGTCACCTACGAACAGGTGCGCGAGCGCCTGATGCGGCTCTCCGAGGCGAACCACCTCGACGACGCTTGCGTCCGCATTTATTTCCTGCACAACAAGATCGGCATCTGGAAGAGCGACGAAGCGTTCCCGACCGTGGACCTCGTCATGTACTCGCTCGACACGCCCACGCGCAGCGGCCCCACGCAGCTCGCCCTCTTCGAACACGGGCGTTACTCGGCGCATCCGCTCACCGGCACCAAGGTCACCTCGTGGCTGAACAATGCGTGGATGGTGGAGACGCAGGCGCACCAGCGCGGCTTCGACGATGTCCTGCTGCTCAACGAGCGCAATGAAATTTCCGAGTGCACCGCCGCAAACATTTACCTGGTAAAAGACGGGAAGGTTTCGACGCCGCCGTTGAATGCGGGCTGCCTGGCGGGCGTCAGCCGCCTGACGCTGATGGAGCTGGCAAAGAAGGCAGGCACGCCGGTAGTCGAGCGGGCCATCCCGCGCGCCGAGCTCGACGCGGCCGACGAGGTCTTCATCACCTCGACCACGCGCCAAGTGCAGCCGGTCGATCGCGTCGAAGATAACAAGTGGAAAGCTCCCGGCCCGGTCACCGAACGCCTGGCCAAGCTCTTCGACGACTACGTTCACGAGTACATCGCCAACGAGCAGCGCAGCCTTGCGCATGCGAAGTAACGTATTTCGGCCGGTAAAAGCTTAAGCGCAGAGAGCGCAGAGAGCGCAGAGGGGCAGAGGCCGCAGAGAAGGGACACGGGACCCGGTCAACCGGGCGACGGGGTAGCGGGGCACGAGATACGCAATACGCAATACGAAATACGAAATACGAAATACTTCGACTCAGATCTCCGCAACCGTTTCGGCGCGTCCTGATCTTGCGCTGCGATACGCCGCATCGAGGACGAGCTGGTTGCGCAAGCCCTCTTCGGCGGGCGCCGGAAAGGGAATGTCGTCGGTGAGCCAGTCGGCGAACGCATCCACCTGGACGGCGTACGACAACTCGTTGTTGACCACCTCGCGCGAAACACTGCCCTCGACGCGCTTCACCTCGATGGTGACCGGGCGATCCACCGTGAGACCGTCTTGCGCGCTGACTTCCGCCTTTTCGCCGATTACCTGCACCGGCGTGCGGTATGCCGCCCGGTACGACACGAACACATTCGCCGTCAGTCCCGACCGGAAGCGCAGATTGAGGCTCGCAGTCGCTTCCACGTCGCGCGACTCGTCGTCCGATGTCGTGAAAGCCGCGACCTCCGCCACTTCCTCCCCGAGTACGTAGCGCAGCGTGTCAATGCAATGCACGCCGATATCGGCAACCGGACCGCCGCCGGCCACCGACGCATCGTTTAGCCAACTGCGCACGTGACCGCGGCCCGGAAACGTGAAATCGCAACGCGCGTGCACCACGGGTCCGAGGACACCGCTGCGGACGATCTCGCGAATTCGATTGACGCTCTGCTCGAAGCGGAAAATATGTGCGACGCCGAACTTCACGCCCGCACCTTGCGCGGCGGCGATCATCGCCCGGCACTCGTCGGCGTTCATCCCCATCGGTTTCTCGAGCAGAACCGGCTTGCCGCGCTGCAGGCAGGCAATCGCGTCGGGGAGGTGCAGGGAATTGGGCGAGGCGATGAAGACGGCGTCCACGTCGGGGC
>JBOGLI010000451.1:0-2975 GCA_050746165.1 Terriglobales bacterium
CATCCCGGTCGGCCGGCCGGTGGACGTCATCCTGGAAACCGCCGACGTCATTCATTCCTTCTGGGTGCCTGCCTTGCACGGCAAAGTCGAGATGATTCCCGGGCAGCCGAACTTTATCCGCATCGAGGCGAGTCGTGCCGGCAGCTTCGACGGCGAATGTGGTGAATTCTGCGGCGTGCAGCACGCCCACATGCGCCTGCTCGTTGTCGCCCAGCAACCCGCTGATTACGAGGCGTGGCGGCAGCAGCAGCTCATGCCCGCGGCTGTACCCACGTCGCAGGAAGCGCTGCATGGGCAGGAAGTCTTTAACAACGGCGCGTGCGCGCTCTGTCATACGGTTCGCGGCACCGTTGCGCAGGGGAAGGTCGCGCCCGACCTGACTCACATCGGCAGCCGGCAGTTCATCGCCGCAAACAGCTTCAAGAACGATACGGCAAATCTCGAGGCGTGGGTGACGCACGCCCAATCGTTAAAACCGGGCAACGAAATGCCCGACCTCAGCGAGTTCAACGGTAGCGACCTGCGAGCGCTCGTAACGTACTTGCAGCAGCTCAAATAAACGTTTGTGGCGCCACGATGCCCCCACTGGCGCAACGTGACGCAATTTGGCCCAGACGTGCGGCAACCCTGTTCTTTCACTTTGGTTCACAGCGACCGGGCGGCGTTTCGCCGTGCAATGGAACAGCAGAATTCAAATGGCAGATAAGACCGACGGTAGGTGCAACGACTCTGTCCCTTACCTTGATTCGCCTTTCGTAGCATTGCGCAGTGCGAGCCGAGCCGTCACTCAACTGTACGACCTCGTCCTCAGCCCGATGGGCATCAAGGCGAGCCAGTTCGACACTCTCCGCACCGTCGCCGCATTCGGAACGGTCAAGCAGTGCGAGTTGGCGCGCGCCTACGCTCGGTCGCCGGAAACGTTGTCCCGCAGTCTCGCCAGCCTCCGCGCCAAGGGCCTGGTCGAGGTCCGCATCGATCGCGCGAATCGCGAGCAGGCTTACGCCATCACTGCCGCGGGACGTGAGGTGCTGGCCCAGGCCACGCCCAGTTGGCTGCATGCCGAAGCGCGCTTGCAGGAAAGCCTCGGAGACCTCGAATCGATTTTGCTCTCTCGCATCGCCAATCGCGCGGTCGAAGCCGCGCGCGCGGCCGAGCATCTCAGGATCGTCCGCCGGCGCGTGACCTCCTCCACGCCGCGTGCGGGTGCGACTTCCGCCAAGCGCCGCATGCGCGACCCGGGCACGGGACCTCCTCCTCTTCAGAGTTGATGCGGACCTCGCAATGTAAGCCTCGAGTTGCCGGATGATCGCTGAGTTCAGAATTCGTGTTGTCGCGCTGATTTTTCTCGCCTGCTCGTGTGCGTTGTCGCAGCAGCCGCAAGCGCCGCCAACTGCGCAACCCGCATCTCCGGACGTGGCGGCCATCTTCCAGCAACGCTGCGCGAAATGCCACGGCGACAAGGGTCAGGGCGTGAGCGGATTCATCACCTTCGGAGGCCCGAACATTGAGGCCGAGCACGAGACCGGTCCCGTCATGACGGCGATGGAAGTCGGCCCCAGCCACATGCCCAGCTTCGCCAGGATCCTCTCGCTCGACGAAATGCGTTCCGTCGCCGACTACGTCACTCATACGCTCGCGGTCATTCCCTTGGGGGGCGGCGATCTCGGCGAGGGCGGGGAACTGTTCCGCGTGTACTGCGCTCCCTGTCATCGGACGGCGGTTCGGGGCGGCGTGATGGTGTATACGGGCGTGAATGCCCCCGCTCTCGTACACCAATCTCCGGCCATTATTGCGGGAGCGATCCGATGGGGGCCGGGAGACATGCCCGCTTTTCCGTCCACCGTCCTGAACGATCATCAACTGAATTCGATCGTCCGATATATCCAGTTCGTGCAGCACCCGCCCGCGCCCGGTGGCAGACCGATGAACTGGTTCGGTCCGGTCGCGGAAGGGCTCGTCGCCTGGGTCGCGCTGTTCATGGTCATCGCTATTACGGGCTGGATTGAAAAAGGGGGTAAGGGATGAGCGACGCTCCGCGCCCGAAGCGAAGTTGGCTGTCGTTCGGCTTGTTCGGTTGGGAGATGATTACGTCCATCTTCGGCGCAATCCGCCGGCCCTCGCAATCGGTCATCATCCCGACGCTGGAACCGCCCGTGGAAAGCAATCGCACCGACGACATTAATGAGGACGCCGAAAAAGGCGTGAACCTGGAGCGCCGCCGCCGCTCGGGCACCGCGATCGTCACCTTGTTTCTGCTGCTGACTGCCGCGGCTGGCGTGGCCTTTCAATGGATTTATTGGACCGATTCCGGGAACAATCTTCTGCTCGGCGGCACGCTTGCGCTTCTTCTCGGTTGTTTTGGCGCCGGACTTGTTTTCCATGCCCACGGGCTGATGATCCACCGCGAGGCCACTGATCCCCGTGAAGTCCTGCCGTCTGCGCCCGACGAAAGGGAAGAGACGTACGACGCATTCTCGGGCGGCAAGTTCGAGGTCGAGCGCCGCACTTTACTTTCGTGGCTGGTGCTTGCGGGCCTGGCCAGCGCCGCCGCCGCCGTGGTTTCGTTTTTCCGCTCGCTCGGCACTCCCCCTGGCGTCACCCTCTTCGACACCATCTGGAAACGCGATCAGCGGCTCATGACCGCCGAGAACAAGCCCATCTCCGTCGGGTCACTGCAACCGGGCGATATGGTTGTTGTCTTTCCCGAAGACCAGGTCGGTTCCGAACACGCGCAGACCGTCCTGATCCGCGTCGAGGAGTACAAACTGAAAATGCCGGCCGAGCGCTCCGACTGGGCGCCCGGCGGATACGTCGCATACTCGCGCGTCTGCACGCATGCCGGGTGCGTCGTCGGCCTGTACGAAAAAACCGTTTGCCAGTTGCTGTGTCCTTGTCATCAATCGACGTTTGACGTGCTTCGCGCAGCCTATCCGACCGGAGGTCGCGCCGTCCGTGCCCTAGAAAAGTTGCCGCTG
>JBOGLI010000452.1:0-2381 GCA_050746165.1 Terriglobales bacterium
GGCTCGCTTTCCTCATGGGCGGATTTCACTACGTGCGTGGCTGGCACTTCCTCGCCATGCTCGGGTTTCTGAGCTTCATCCCCGGACACCTCATCATGGTGCTGATCCACGGCTGGGACAATTTCCAGTCGATGTGGACCGGATGGAAGAAGAAGCCGGAATACATCGAGAATTTGTAATTGGTAATTTGTAATGTAAAAAGTGAGCGCCCCGAAGAGCGCTCGTTTGTACTTTCGACTTTTTACTTTTCAAATTTTACTTCGCTTTATCGAGCCGCTCCTCGAGGCTTTTCAGCTCTTCCTTCATGCCTTGCGGCAGGCGGGAACCGAACTTCTCGAAGTGGTTGCGGATCGACGGCACCTCGGCCTTCCAGCCGTCCACGTCCACGCTGAGCAGCTTGGCCATGTTCGCGGGTGAAACGTCGAGGCCCTTCGTGTCGAGATCGCTGACGCCGGGCAGCCGTCCGATGGGAGTATCCACCGCGTTGGCCGTGCCGTCGCAGCGCTCGAACACCCATTTCAGCACGCGGCTGTTCTCGCCATATCCAGGCCAGAGGAATTTCCCGTTCTCGTCGGTGCGGAACCAGTTGACGTAGAAAATCTTCGGCAGCTTGGCTCCCTGCTTCTTCCCGATGTTCAGATAATGCTGGAAGTAGTCGCCCATGTGATAGCCGCAGAAGGGCAGCATCGCCATCGGATCGCGGCGCAGTTGGCCGACCTTGCCCGCAGCCGCCGCCGTGGTTTCGCTGCTCGCGGTCGCGCCAAGGAAAGTTCCGTGCTGCCAATCGAAGGCTTCGGTCACCAGTGGGACGATGCCGCCACGGCGTCCGCCGAAGAGGATCGCGTCGATCGGCACGCCCTTGGGATCTTCCCACTCAGGTGCGATCGCCGGGCATTGACTCGCCGGGGTGGTAAAGCGCGCGTTGGGATGCGCGGCTTTGCGTCCCGCTTCCGGTGTCCAGGGACGCCGCAGCCAGTCGGTCAACCGCGCCGGTTTGCTGTCGGTCATGCCTTCCCACCAGATGTCGTTGTCCATCGTGAGCGCGCAATTGGTGAAGATCGAGTTGCGCGTCGCGGTGAGCATCGCGTTCGGGTTCGACTTCATGCTCGTTCCCGGCGCCACGCCGAAGAAGCCGTGCTCCGGATTGATCGCGTAGAGTCGGCCATCGGCGCCGAACTTCATCCAGGCAATGTCGTCGCCCACGGTCTCGACTTTCCAGCCCGGTATCGTCGGAATCAGCATCGCCAGGTTGGTTTTGCCGCATGCCGACGGAAACGCGCCCGTGATGTACTTCGACTTTCCCTGCGGGTTAGTGAGCTTGAGGATGAGCATGTGCTCGGCCATCCAGCCCTCGTCGCGCGCCTGCACCGAGGCGATGCGCAGCGCGTGGCATTTCTTGCCCAGCAGCGCGTTGCCGCCGTAACCGGAGCCGTACGACCAGATCTCGCGCGTTTCGGGGAAGTGGCAGATGTACTTGTGCTCGGCATTGCACGGCCAAGCGGTGTCGGCTTCGTTGGGACCAAGCGGAGCGCCCACCGAGTGCAGACCTTTCACGAATTCCCCATCGCGGCCCATCACGTCGAGAACTTTCTTCCCGACCCGCGCCATGATGTGCATATTGGCGACCACGTAGGGCGAGTCAGTGATCTCGACGCCGATTTTGGCGATCGGCGACCCGATCGGCCCCATGCTGTACGGAATCACGTACATCGTCCGTCCGGTCATGCATCCGTCGTATAGCTTGCGCAGGATCTCCTGCATCTTCGCGGGCGCCTGCCAGTTATTGGTCGGGCCTGCGTCTTCTTGCTTTTCGGAGCAGATAAAGGTGCGGTCTTCCACGCGGGCAACATCACCGGGATTCGATCGCACGAAGATGCTGTTGGGCCGTTTCTTGGGGTCGAGCGCGATTGCCGTGCCCGACTGGATCATCAGCCGGAGCATCTCCTGATATTCGTCGGTGGATCCGTCGCAGATGTGCACGCGGTCCGGACGGCAGAGCCTTGCCACTTCTTCCACCCATTGCGCCAGCCCGTTGTTCTGAATCTGTCCCCCGGTGCTGACCATCGGGTCGGCGATTTCGGCTGTTGACATGATGGCGTCTCCTATAAACCCGCAATTGTGAAACGGCCCGTGTGCTTGGTGATGTGCCGGGGGTCACATCAGTGCGTGATTGGTAATTTGAAATTGGTAATTTGAAAAGTAAGAGAATTCAGGGGTGTACCCGATCCCGTCCAACTTTACAAATTACAAATTTCAAATTACCAATCAACCCTCACACCGCCGCCGATTCTTGTTACGCATCGCCGACGTTTCGCCGGATCTCTCCGACCACTTGTTCGAGATGCCGCAGCGTCTCCGGGATGGTCATGGTGAGCATCTCC
>JBOGLI010000453.1:0-5194 GCA_050746165.1 Terriglobales bacterium
CGTTGGGACAAGCGCATGGGTGCCCTGTGCTCCTATTGGAGAGAAATTTGGCCCGACGATTTGAGTTGCGTTGGATGCAGCAGAGGGAACTCGGGATGTGCTTCGAAAGGGAAATTTCTGCGGCTCAATTTGGCGCAATGCGGCGCTAATTACCAACGAGTCAACCTCTGGCGAGCAGGAACTCTCTAAGTGAGGAGAGAGGCCGATCCCTGGCGGCCAGAGGACGTTCATTATGTGGTTACTATTCGGGATTCTGATGGTTTTCTGGGTCCTTTGCATCCATTACTACGCGCCGTTTCTTTTGACCCTGGCGCTGCTGGCCGCGATGCTGACCGTGGCAGGGATGGCGCTGATGCCGGTCGAGGAGATCGTGGAGCGGGGGAAAAGCTAAAACATTTCCGATTGTTGATTGTTGATTGACGATTGCAAGAATCGCCGTGGGACCGGCTGAGGGCAGCCGGTCCCACTGTTTTGCGTACAATCGGGGCGTGCGGGACAGGCTGGTCGAACATATCCGGCAAAAAGAGCTGATGCGCGCGGGAGAGCGCGTAGGAGTGGCCGTGTCGGGCGGGGCCGATTCGGTGGCCTTGCTGCGGCTGCTGCTGGAAGCGTGCGACAAACTCGGCCTGGTGCTCTCGGTGGTGCACTTTAATCACAAGCTGCGCGGCGAGGAATCGGAGGCCGACGAGGGATTCGTGCGTTCGCTCGCTGCTGAGTATGGGCTCGAGTTTTTTTGCGAGTCCGGGGATACACGGGCGTATGCGGCGTCGCGCAAGTGCGGGATCGAAGCGGCGGCAAGGGAGATGCGGTACGGATTCTTCTGGTCGTTGATGCGGAAAGCCGCGGCCGAGGGCGGCCGCGCCAGCACAGATTCAGGGCAGTTCAGGCGCGGCCCCGGCGAGGGCGCCCGCAATTTTCAATCGTATCTAGATCGCGTTGCGACGGCGCATACGCTCGACGATCAGGCGGAGACGGTGGTGCTGCGATTCGCGCGCGGAGCGGGGACGCGGGGGCTGGCGGGGATCTACCCGGTGGTGAGAGCCGAAAGGCCGATTGTCGATTGTCGATTGAAACCCGGCAGCGCGGAGCGAGCGGAGGAAAACAAAAGGTCCCTCGACTCCGGCGGCCAAAGCGCCGCCTCCGCTCGGGATGACAAGGCAGTATCCGCTCGGGATGACAAATCCCACATCAGGGTGACCGGCGAGACGCCAGTGCTACGGTCGGCGATTGTGCGGCCGCTGCTGGAATTCCGCCGGGCACAATTGCGGCACTATCTGAAACGGGCGCAACAGCCGTGGCGCGAGGACGCCAGCAACCAGGACACGGCGTTTGCGCGTAACCGGGTCCGGCAGGAAGTCATGCCGAAGCTGCGCCAGATGAATCCGGCGGTCGAAATGGTGCTGGGAGAGACGGCGGAGATTGCACGAGCGGAAGAGGAATACTGGGGCGAGGTGGTAAAGCACGCGTTGAGAGACGTCACGACCGAAAAGGCGATTGTCGATTGTCGATTGCAAAGCAACAGCGCAGAGGACGCGGAGGGGCAGAGAGAAACAAAAGGTCCCTCGACTCCGGCGCGCAAAACCGGCGCGCCTCCGCTCGGGAAGACAAATGTTGGAAACGCGCCTCCGCTCGGGATGACAAATGTTGAAAGCGCAGCTTCGCTCGGGATGACAAAACCGTGGAGTGTCGATATTTCGAAATTGAAGCTGCAGCCGGTGGCACTGCGGCGGCGGGTGTTGCGGGAGTTTGCCGAGAGGCAGGGGCTGCGGTTGGAGTTTCATCACGTGGAACAGGTGCTGGAAGTCGCGTCGAATGGCGGCGGCCGGTCAGAAAAGCGGGTGGAACTGACTGAAGGCTGGGATGCGTGCATTGTCCAGAACCGACTGCGGCTGGAGAAACGGGCGGAGAAAAAAGAGGCGAGCGATTACGAGTTGACGCTGCCGGTTCCGGGAGAGGTGCGGGTGGAGGCGGCGGAAGTGGTGCTGCGGGCGCGAGGGGCGGAGTCGGGAAAGCGGCTGCGAAAAGTGGAACTGCGGGTACGGAACTGGCGCCCGGGAGACCGGTACTGGCCGGCGCACAGTGGGTCGGAGAAGAAGGTAAAGGAGTTATTGCAGGATCGGCGGGTTCCAGCGGAGCGTCGGGCGTCGTGGCCGGTGGTGGTCTGCGGGGACGACATTGTGTGGGTGCCGGGGTTCGATTATCCGGAGAAGTGGGTTACGGAGGCGGGCGAGGGAATCGCATTGGAAGTCGATGCCGACGAGCATTTTTGATTGTCGATTGACGATTGACAATTGTCGAATTGGAAATGGCGAGAGTAGCGGCACAGAGGTAAATACCGGGGTAAAATGGGAACAGCCGGCCGGGACCCGACTCGCGATGCGCACGACTGGTGCGCTGCGGGTCACCAAAGAGAATGCTGGTGCGCGGAGTGGGCCGCGGCATCTAATAAGCGTGCCGGGGCCAGTGTGCGTGTGCACGAACCCGGCGGGTGCAGGAGCAATCAGTGAATTCAACCGTAAAGACCGTGGTGTTCTGGGTGGTCATCGTACTGTCGGGTGTGCTGCTCTGGCAGGTGGTGAAAGCCAGTGGCACGGGAGCCAAACAGGCGGAGCCGAGCTTTTCGCAGTTCATGGCCGACGTCAACAAGGGCGACGTTAAAGAGGTCACGATCAGCGGAATGGAAGTCACCGGTAAGAAGACCGATGGCAGCGCCTTCCATACCACAGCCCCCCAGGGCTACAACGACATGTATAAGACGCTGCAGGACAAGGGCGTCAACGTGAACGTGAAAGACGTGCAGAGCGGGTCGTGGCCGACGTGGCTGCTGAACCTGGCGCCGCTGATCTTGCTGGGCGCACTGTGGTTCATCATGATCAGGCAGATGCAGACGGGCGGGAATAAAGCGCTTTCATTCGGCAAGAGCAAGGCGCGCCTGCTCTCAATGCAGCAGAAGAAGGTCACGTTCAAGGACGTGGCCGGCGTCGACGAAGCGAAAGAAGAGCTGCGAGAGATCATCGAGTTCCTGCGCGAGGCGCAGAAGTTCCAGAAACTCGGCGGACGCATTCCGAAGGGCGTGCTGCTGGTCGGACCTCCGGGAACCGGCAAGACGCTGCTGGCGCGGGCGGTGGCCGGCGAGGCGAACGTGCCGTTCTTCTCAATATCGGGTTCGGATTTCGTGGAAATGTTCGTGGGTGTGGGCGCGAGCCGCGTCCGCGACCTGTTTGAGCAGGGCAAGAAAAACGCGCCCTGCATCATCTTTATCGACGAAATTGACGCGGTCGGACGGCACCGTGGCGCGGGTCTCGGAGGCGGTCACGACGAACGCGAGCAGACCCTGAACCAGTTGCTGGTCGAGATGGACGGATTCGAGTCGAACGAAGGAGTGATCCTGATTGCGGCGACGAACAGTCCGGACGTGCTCGATCCGGCGCTGCTGCGCCCCGGACGTTTTGACCGGCGCGTGGTGGTGGGCCGTCCCGATGTGCGCGGGCGCGAGGAGATCCTGCGGGTGCACACCCGCAAGATTCCGTTGACCGACGATGTGGACCTGTCGGTGCTGGCGCGCGGTACACCGGGCTTCAGCGGCGCAGACCTGGCGAACATGGTCAACGAGGCGGCGCTGAACGCGGCGCGGCAGAACCGCAAGGCCGTCGCCATGTACGACTTCGAAATGGCGAAGGACAAAGTGCTGATGGGCGCCGAACGGAAATCGATGCTCATGAGCGAAGAGGAGAAGCGGGTCACCGCGTTCCACGAAGCCGGGCACGCGCTGGTGGCGGCGATGCGGCAGGAATCGGACCCGCTGCACAAAGTCACCATCATTCCTCGCGGCATGGCGCTGGGCGTCACCATGCAGTTGCCCATCGACGACAAGCACACCTATCGCAAGCCGTACCTGGAAACGCGGCTGGCAATCATGATGGGCGGGCGCGTCGCCGAGGAGCTGTTCCTCAGCACGATGACCACCGGCGCGGGCAACGACATCGAGCAGGCGACCGAACTGGCACGCAAAATGGTGTGCGAGTTCGGCATGAGCGACCTGGGACCGCTCACCTTCGGCAAGAAGGATGAGCAGATATTCCTGGGCCGTGAGATCAACCAGCATCGCGATTACTCGGAAGCGACGGCGATCAAGATCGACGAGGAAGTACGCCGGTTCATCGACGAGGGATATCGCTCGGCAGTGGACATTCTCTCGAACAATCGCGACACGCTGACCCGGATCGCGCACGCGCTGCTAGAGCGGGAAGTTCTCGATGCCAACGAGATCCAGTTGCTCATGGAAGGCAAGGCGCTTCCGGCGAAGCCGATGCCGGGCGGGGGTCACACCGACGGCGGCGAGATGCAGCAGGTGCTGAAGCCGGCGCCGGGAGCGGGACAGCCCGGAGTGGTGCCGGGAGAGCGGCCGTCAACTGCATAGTCTTCGGTCTTCAGTCGTCAGTCTTCAGGAAAACCAAAGAGCCCGGTCATAAATGGCCGGGCTTGTTCATTTCGTCACCAGATCGTTCTAATTCCAGCAGTGCGGCGAATTGCAGCGTCTTTGGTGACGAGCGGTAGAGCGTGGACCAATGCAGTTGCGCCAATCAAGCGATCGACGGGGTCCCTCGGGTAAGGTGACGGAAGGCGAACCGAGGCGACGGCGATTTCCGGCGTTATCTCGATGACGCGGCAACGCCTCGCAATCTCACTTACGAAAGTATCGACCGTACCCGAAAACTGCAGTCGCCCCGCATTGGCGAGCCACGCTGCCTCCCAAATTGTCATCGAAGAAATTGCCAACCCGACGGTAGCGACCGCTTCTCGAATCGCCGTCGCTGCGTTCTTCGATAGCTTCCCCGGTTCAAGCGCGAGCCAAATGAGCGCGTTGGTGTCGAGCAGAATCACCGCATCACTTTCCAATCCTTAAGCGGGACCACTGGCGATTCGATGTCCCCGACAATCCGGCCGCGACCGCGCATGAATCCGAAAATGCTGTCCGGGTCGTTTTGGTATGGGCCAATTACCGCCACCGGTTTGCCACGTTTCGTGAGAACGACTGTCTCGCCAGTCGCGCATACCTTATCGACCGTCGCGAGCAACTTGGCTTTGGCCTCCGAAATGGGCATCTTCTTCATGTGGTCATTTTAATTTGACCACTTTTGGTCGTCAAGAAATTCGTCCGATAACCGGAATTTACATGGAACCGGCTGAGGGC
>JBOGLI010000454.1:0-9251 GCA_050746165.1 Terriglobales bacterium
TCTCTGTGTCCTCCGTGCCCTCTGTGGCTAATCCAGGGGTGGGAAGCCGCGGAACCTGGGGTGACAGCCCCTGCCGCTTCTCGTTATATTGAAAGCTCGCCCTGCATGCTGCGTTCCTACGAAAAATGGATGGTGGAGTGGGAGACCCGCCTGACCACACGGGACACCAACCGTGTCGTGCGCCCGTTTGATTGGGGCGCGGAGTGGACCGACGGCTGGCCGGGAACCAACGGCCACCGTCCAGAGAGCCTGGAGACGTTCTTTCACGAGCTGAATGATTACCTCATCGCCCACAGCGATGAGTTCTTCAGCTACCGCCCACCCGGCGATTTCCGCCTCGAAACGCGCAAGGTTTTGGCCTACCATTCGGGCGGCCAAGAAGACGATCGCGAGCATGGCGAAGGGACTTTTCTGCGGTTCACCTCGCCGCATGGATCCCCCTATCCGGAAAACAACCTGGCCAATGCGCGCTGGTTTCCGGAGAACCCGCGCCGAAGAAGGCGAGGGCCAAAGCGGGCCGTGGTGGTGCTGCCCCAGTGGAATTCCGACGCGCTCGGGCACAATGCGCTCTGTCAGCTATTCAACTATTGCGGGATCGCCGCCCTGCGGCTCAGCATGCCCTATCACGACGTGCGGCGTCCGGCGGAGCTGGAGCGCGCCGACTACGCGGTTTCGGCGAACGTTGGACGTACGATTGCCGCCGCCCGCCAGGGGATCACCGATATCCGCTGCTGTCTGGATTGGCTGGAGATGCAGGGGTACGAGCGGCTTGGAGTCCTTGGGACCTCCCTGGGCTCCTGCTACGCGTTCATCGCCAGCGCGCACGATGAGCGGCTGCGGGCAAACGCCTTTAACCATGCGTCCACCTATTTTGCGGACGTGGTCTGGACCGGGCAAAGCACGCGGCACATTCGCGCCGGTGTCGAGAAGGAGATTACGCTCGATTCATTGCGCCGGAGCTGGGCCGCGGTGAGCCCGATGAGTTATTTCGACAAGTTCAGCCGCTGGCCGAAGAAGTCATTGATTATTTACGCCACCTACGACCTGACCTTCCTGCCGCGGTTTTCCAAGCAGGTGGTGGAGGAATTTGAGCGCCGACGGCTAGAGCACAAGGTGGCGGTACTGCCCTGCGGCCACTACACGACCGGTGAAACGCCGTACAAATATATGGACGCATGGCACCTGGTGACGTTCATGAACCGGGCCCTGTGACAAGCGTGGTTATGGTGCTATAAATCTATCGGCATTCAGGAGGAAGGATGAGCACAGGTTCCGAGCGCAGGGGCAATGACCGGCGGAAGGGGGCGATTCGCACCGGAAAGGAAAGGCGGCGGGCGGACCAGCCGGCTCCACCGGGCATGACCCGCAGCGGAAAGGAAAGGCGGGCAACAGATCGCAGGAAGGGCAATCGGCGGGGATAGGAGTAGAATAGGTTCCGGTTTCGGACGCCGACGCCGAGCGCGAAGCAGGCGAGCGGCACTCTGGAACGAGAGTATCCCGGGCCCTTGGCAAGCATCTAGATGAGGGAGCAGGCGGTACCCCGAACGGGGACTGTACTGGAGGGAACGTGAGCGTCATACCGATGGGCGAGTCCCGCCCGAAAATTACCACCACGACATTATTGGAAAAGAAGCGGAAGGGTGAGCAGATTGCCGCCCTGACTGCGTACGACTACGCCACCGCCCGCCTGGTGGACGAGGCTGGGATCGACGTGGTCCTGGTTGGCGACTCGCTGGCGCAGGTGGTGCTGGGCTACGAGAACACGCTGCCGGTCACCGTCGACGAGATGCTGCACCATACGCGAGCGGTGAGACGGGCGGTCAAACGCGCGCTGCTGGTGGCGGACATGCCGTACGCGTCCTATCACGTGGACAACGGCGAAGCCCTGCGAAACGCGGCGCGCTTCCTGAAAGAGGCCGGCGCGGAGGCGGTCAAAGTGGAGGGCGGAGAGAAACGCGTAGATCTGGTGCGGCGGCTCATCGATGCCGAGGTGCCCGTGATGGGGCACATCGGGCTGACGCCGCAGTCGGTGCACGCGATGGGCGGTTACAAGGTCCAGGGAAAGTCGCTCAAGGCAATCGAGCAACTGATGCGCGATGCCACCGCGCTCGATGAGGCTGGCGTTTTCTCAATCGTGCTGGAAGGCATTCCGCGCGAAGTGGCGGCGATGATCACCGCGGAAGTGGATGCGCCGACGATTGGCATCGGAGCGGGCCCGGATTGCAACGGGCAGATTCTCGTCTTCCACGACCTGGTCGGGCTGAGCTTCACGCCGCCGGCCAAGTTTGTGCGTCGATACGCCGATGTTGCGTCAGTCATGACGGGCGCGATTGAAGCGTATAAAGCCGATGTGGAAGGCGGCGGGTATCCGGCGGATAGCGAGTCGTATCACCTGTCGAAAGACACGGCGGCGGCGCTGGAAACGATCGCGGAGAGAAAAAGAGCGCTGCGGAAGTAAGTGAAGTTGTCATGCTGAGGAGGACGTAAGTCCGACGAAGCATCTATGAATTGCGAATTGAATGCATAGATCCTTCGCTGCGCTCAGGATTACAACCCCGATGCGTTCATGCGAATTTTAAAGACTCCCGACGACATGCATGCTGCCTGCGCGCAGCTGAAGCGCGAGGGACGGCGCATCGGCTTTGTGCCGACCATGGGCGCGCTGCACGAGGGACACCTTTCGCTGGTGCGGGCCGCGCGCAAGCAGTGCGACGTGGTCGCCGCTTCCATCTTCGTCAATCCTTTGCAATTTGGGCCGACGGAAGATCTCGAGAAATATCCGCGGCCTTTCGAGCGCGACCAGGAGTTGCTTGTACGAGAAGGTTGCGACCTGCTGTTCGCGCCAGACGCGAAGGAGATGTATCCGCCGGGCGCGGCGACCTACGTCGAGGTCGCCGGGATCGGCGAGCGACTGGATGGCAAGTCGCGGCCCGGACATTTCCGCGGTGTGACGACCGTGGTCAGCAAGCTCTTCCACATCGTAGAGCCGGACTCGGCATTTTTCGGGCAGAAGGACGCGGCGCAGGTGGCGATTCTTCGGCGCATGGTGAGTGACCAAAGTCTTCCCGTGCGCATCGTGGTCTGCCCGATCGTGCGGGAGAGCGATGGCCTGGCGATGAGTTCGCGCAATGCGTATCTCAGCCCGGCGGAGCGCAAACAGGCGCTGGTCCTGCATCGGGCGCTGATGCGCGTGCACGCGATGGCGGACCAGGGTGAACGAAATGCGGCCAAGCTCGTCGCTGCCGGCAGGGAGGTGATCGCCGAAGAACCGGGCGCCAAGCTGGACTACTTTGAGGCCGTGAATTGGGACACGCTGGAGCCGGTGATGGACATCCGCGGTGGCGCGCTGGTCGCCGTCGCGGCATGGATCGGGAGCACGCGCTTAATCGATAACGTGGTGCTGCACGGGGTGGGGAATGCAGGAGTTAGTAGATAGGAGTTGGGAATTAGCGGCGAAACGCCCGGCGTGATTCGCTAACTCCTAACTACTAACCCCTAACTACTCTTTCTCGGTCGCCACCAGAGCTTCCGGAATGCTCTTCAGGATTTCCGCGGTTTCCGCATAGAACTCGATGTACCCGCAATCGGGACAAATCACGGTGGCGGCGGGCGCCATGCCGCCGGAAGAATTCTCGGGCGTGGGATTCGTCACCAGGAACACCCCTGCCCGATGCCAGTAGCGCTTGTCGCCGCGGCACTTGGGACAGGGTTTGAGGATGAGAGCGTCGAGCAACTTGAGGCGCCTTTAACGAACTACGCCTTGGTGACTTTGCCGCTGCGCAGGCAGGAGGTGCAGACGCGCATCTTCTTGGTCCCGCCCTTCACTTTCGCCTTCACCGGGCGCAGGTTGACGTTCCAGCGCCGCTTGGTGACGTTGTGGGCGTGGCTGACGTTATTTCCAAATTGCGGCCCTTTGCCGCACACTTCACATACTTGAGCCATGACTGCCTTCTGAATCCTTCCACTGGGGTGCCCCGTACTGGGGCGAACGCACCCAACGGGCCAAAACATAGATTTTACAGGAGTAGAGCGGTTGTGACAACCGGCGCGCTATGGACTGATGAGGGCGTCCGGCAAGAAAATCCCAACGGCGATTGCTATCGCGAAAAACAGCACCAAGCCGAGCAATCCAGCGCCGATCGCGCTCCAACCGCTGCTCGGGGCAACATCCGGGTGTGCCGCCTGCCATTCGTTGAACTCTGCCTCTTGCAGTGGTGGAAAAAACAGCGCCGTCCCGATTTCCATTACAAACCCGAGCAATTTGGCAGCCCCAGCGGACAGGATCATCAATAGGATGGTAAGAGGAATTGTTGCGAGGACCGTGAGAAGTAACACTTTGTTGGCTCGCAATTTGTGGCCAGTGCGTTTTAAATTTTCGCGAACAACCAGCGCTGCGGCGACGGGTCCGAGAAAGAAACCAATCTTCCCAGACACTGAAGGACGATATGGGGGCTTGCCCTCAGTCTGCGGAAGTGGCGGTTCGACGCTGACGCGGTGATTAGGGGCTGGGCTCGGGCCGCCGAAGCTCATATCGCGCGCATGTTAATACTGCCGCGAGGCCTTGGCAATCAGCATTCGCGACGTGCGATACTGAATTCATGCGCACCACGCTGAATGCCGATCCGGCGAAGGTGAAGGTCCACCTCACCGAGGGCACCGGCATGGACATCGACTGGAAGGACGGGCACCACAGCGCCTATTCATTCCAGTACCTGCGCGACGCCTGCCCGTGCGCGCTGTGCAACGAAGAACGGGTGAAGGAGCATCGCGAACCGGGCGAGCCGAAAGCTGAGGCTCCGGGCGCTCTGCCCATGTTTAAGACGTCACCGAGGCCTGTGTCCGCCGAGGGTGTCGGCAAGTACGCCATCCGCTTCACCTGGAACGACGGCCACGAGCACGGGATCTATTCCTGGGAGTTTCTGCGCGAGTTCTGCGCCTGTGCCGAATGCCGCGCGCGTCGGGCGGGCATGAAGGCGCCGGGAGATCCGGTGACGAGAACGGTGCCTCACTAGAATCCAGTTGCTGGTTGCTAGTTGCTGGTTCGAAGAACGCGAATCCGTGATGGCGGGTAAACTAATAACTGACAACCAGCAACTGACAACTGACGTGTCTTTTCTCTCCCAACTCAATCCCCAGCAGCGCGAAGCGGTGGAGACCGTTGACGGTCCCCTGCTCATTCTCGCTGGCGCGGGCTCGGGTAAGACGCGCGTTATCACCTACCGCATCGCGCATCTGATCGAGACGCTCGGCGTCACGCCGGAGTCGATCCTGGCAGTCACGTTCACAAACAAGGCCGCGGCGGAGATGGCGGAACGCGTCGAACAACTGGTCGGTGGGCACTCCTTCGCCAAGCCCTGGATTTCGACCTTCCACTCCATGTGCGTCCGCATGCTGCGCCGCGACGTGGACAAAATGCGGGTGAACAACCAGGGCTACACCAAAGATTTTGCCATCTACGACGAGGCCGACCAGCAGCAGGTGGTGAAGGCGGCGATCCGGCGGCTTGGCCTCGACGACAAGAAGCTCACGCCCCGCACCGTGCTTTCACGCATTTCCTGGGCGAAGAACCACATGCTCGACCCGCAGGAGGCGTACCTGAATTCCGCCGACGACAAGGCGGAGAAGATCGCGCACATCTATGAAATCTACCGGCAGGAGCTGCGGCGGGCGAACGCCATGGATTTCGACGACCTGCTGCTGGAAGCGGTGCGCCTGCTGAAGATTGTCGAGCCGGTGCGGCATTACTACAACCGGCGCTTCCATTACCTGCTGGTCGACGAGTACCAGGACACGAACCGCCCGCAGTACGAACTAATGCGGCTGCTCACGGGCGAGCGGCACAACGTCTGCGCCGTTGGCGATGAGGACCAGTCAATTTACTCCTGGCGCGGGGCGGACATCCGCAACATCCTCGACTTCGAGCGCGAATTCCCCAACGCACGCATCATTCGCCTGGAACAGAACTACCGCTCGACGCAGAACATCCTGAGCGCGGCCTCGGCGGTGGTGGCGAACAACGTTCATCGCAAGGGCAAGAAGCTGTGGACCGACCACGGCGCCGGAGCGCAGCTCGGTTTCTACGAGGCGCCCGACGGAGAGAACGAGTCGCTGTTCGCAGCCGACATGCTCTCGAAGTACTTCACCTCCGCCGCTGCGGAAGGCGAGAAGCCGCGGGCCGCGATCCTCTACCGGACGAATGCGCAGTCGCGCCTGTTTGAAGAAGCGATGCGGCGGTATCAGTTGGCGTACCACGTGGTCGGCGGGTTCTCGTTCTACGAGCGGGCGGAGATCAAGGACATGATCTCCTACCTCAAGACCGTGCAGAACGCCGATGACACCATTGCCCTGCTGCGCGTGATCAATACTCCCACGCGTGGGATCGGCAAATCTACGGTCGAAACGCTGGAGCGGATCGCGCTGGAGACTGGCGGGTCATTGTGGAGCGCGATCGGGCATGCGGTCGACAATGGCCTGCTGCCCGGACGCGCCGTCGGCTCGCTGAAGAATTTTCGCGAGGTCATCGAAGGCGCGCGCGCCATGTTGGGCGGGACCTATACGAAGTGGCTGGGCGATGCGCCCGACGAGAGCGAGAGCGAACCGGAAGAGCGGGTGGTCCCGGAAGCCGCGGAAGAAGAGGACGCGAATTTCAGCTTTGGCTGGGCAGATGAGGCTGTAGATAGCGCTTCCGCTGAGGGCGGTGCCGACTCCGCGCCGGCCGAGGGCGGCCGGCCTACCAGCGACGAGACCGATCGCTCGGCAACCACCGCCGAGCTGCTGAAGTTTCTGCTCGATCGCACCGGCTACATCAAGGCCCTGGAAGAGGAAGACACGCCCGAGGCGTACGCGCGCATCGAGAACCTGAAGGAACTGGTGAACGCTGCCATGGACTCGCGCGATCGCGGCGAGTCGCTGCAGGAATTTCTCGATCACGCAGCGCTGGTCAGCGATGCCGACCAGTACGACGCGGCCGCGCAGGTCACGCTGATGACGCTGCACTCGGCCAAAGGCCTGGAGTTCCCGCTGGTGTTTCTGGTCGGCATGGAAGAGGGACTGTTCCCGCACTCGCGGACGTTCTTGAATCCGGAGGAGATCGAAGAGGAGCGGCGCCTGTGCTACGTCGGCATGACGCGTGCCATGAAGCAGTTGGTGCTGACACGCGCACGCTTCCGGCGCCGCTATGGCACCGATTCGCCGGAACCGACTGTTCCCTCCCGCTTCCTGGAAGAAGTCCCCCAGGAGCTGATTGAGGACTTGGGATCACCGCGCGGCGGGCGCGCGCGAGAGACACTCGACGAGTACGCATCGTCCCATTACGACTACGAGAATGAGGACCAGACCGCGCGTTTTCCGAGCGCGCAACCGTACCAGAAAGCTCGGAAGACGAGCTACACCGCTAACACGTACAACTCGATCGATAACATCGCCGAGTTCTTCGCCTCGCGTGGAAAGAAATTCTCGCGTCCGAAGGTCGAAGTGCCAGAACCGACTGGCAGAACCGGGTTCCGGCCTGGCCAGCGCGTTCGCCATCCGAAATATGGCGAGGGAACGGTCTATCAGCGCGAAGGAGAAGGTGATGCGGCGAAGCTTACGGTAAAATTCCCTAGCGGCCTGAAGAAGCTGGTAGAAAAGTACGCGCAACTGGAAAAGGTGTAGCGCGCCAGACGACCCGACCTTAGTTTGACAGCAGACGAGCTGGCGTTAGGTGGCGAGAAACCAGCCGACGTAGTCGGCGAAAGATCGTAGCCCACGGCGTAAGCCGTGGGTCCGAATGGCACCACCTGTCGAGCCCGCTTTAGCGGGCGACAGAAAATTCAATCTAGCGAGAACTCATGGCAAATACAAAAGCACTGGCAAAACCCGAACGGAAGAAGGCGAAGCGCACATCGCGCAAGAAGCGCGTGACAGCGAACCCGAAGAAGAAGCGCGATTATGCTCGCGGCTCGCGTAAGAAAAAGGTGAAGAAACTGGTGCGCGGCCAGAGCAAGCGGTAGGCAGAGAACGGGAAATCCCCACGTAAGCCAAACCCGGGCTTACGTGGGGCACCCTCAATTTCAGTGACAGTGCGGCGCTCAGTCTGTTATCTCTGCTTAGCACTGAGCACTCGGCACTGAGCACTCCATAATGTCTCAACTACTCGCCCGCAAGTCGATTGACAAGCTGATCTCCGATTCAGAGAACCCGGAGCACCGGCTGAAGAAGACCCTCGGCCCGTGGAGCCTGACCGCCCTCGGTATTGGCGCCATCATCGGCAGCGGCATCTTCGTGCTGACCGGCACCGCCGCGGCCGGAGAATTCTTCCAGGCGCCGAACCTGATTCACGCGCAGGTGCTCGACCTGATCGTGAATTTCGTGCGCACGGGCGGCACCAGCGGTGTCTTAATGCATGGACGGCCGCCGGCCGGACCGGGCATCGCGCTCTCGTTCATTCTTGTCGCGGTGGCGTGCTCGTTCGCCGGTCTGTGCTACGCGGAGCTGGCGTCGATGATCCCGATCGCCGGCAGCGCCTACACCTATTCGTACGCGACGCTGGGCGAGATCTTCGCCTGGATTATCGGCTGGGACCTCATCCTCGAGTATGCGGTCAGCAACGTCGCCGTGGCGGTTGGTTTCAGCGGATACCTGAAGGCGCAACTGGCGTCGTTCGGCTGGGTGCTGCCCGACAAATGGTCGACGCCGATTTACGCGGGCGGGCACTGGACCGGCGCATACTTCAACATCCCCGGCTTTCTCGTGGTGATGATCCTGACCGTGCTGCTGGTGCGCGGCGTACGCGAATCGGCCGAGACGAACAACATCATGGTCGTCGTAAAGCTGGGCGCGATCATCACGTTCCTGGTCGTCGGCGGGATGTTAGTGCGGCCGCATAACTGGCACCCGTTCCTGCCCTCCGGATTCGGCGGCGTGGTCACCGGCGGCGCGATCATCTTCTTTACCTATATCGGATTCGATTCCGTCTCCACGGCGGCCGAGGAAGCGATTACGCCGCAGAAGGACATCCCCTTCGGCATCATTGCCTCGCTGATCGTCTGCACCGTGTTGTACGTCGGCGTCGCGCTCGTGCTCTTGGGCATGATGCCCTTCCCGATGTTCCGCTCGGGCACGCAGGTGGTCGAGATGCAGGTGAATAATCCACCACCGGCCTTTGCGCAGACCATCAACAATCTGCCGAAAGTTTCCTACGTGGACGCAGAGAGCGGCGGGACGTTTCGCGTGGTGATCGACGGCGACAAGGACCAGGCCTCGGCCGAGGC
>JBOGLI010000455.1:0-1790 GCA_050746165.1 Terriglobales bacterium
GGCTTGAATGCCACCCTTGGTCCTCGCTGCGTTGCTTTTCTTTATCAGCGGAGACGGTGACTGATCGACGGTACCTCGAACCGCACCAACAAGCCGGCCCTGGCCAACTTCATTCGCGATGTTCGCCAATCCACTTTCGAGATAGGTAGGATCAATTTCGTTGCTGACTGAATTGCGTCCCGCCCGAAATGCGGCGACGGCAGTTGAGCATGTTCCGGCGAATGGGTCAAGGACGGTATCGCCGGCAAATGAAAACATGCGAATCAGACGTTCTGCGAGTTCGATCGGGAAAGGGGCCGTGTGTCCCTGGCGCGTCGATGCGCCCTTGACATCACTCCAGAACGGCTGCCACCAGGCTTGCATCTCGATCTTCGTCAGCATGGACAACGCTTTTTGCACGGGCGTGGCCTTCCGGTATTCGCCGCCTTTTCGAAGAAATAGAAGGTATTCAACATCGTTCTTGACAATGGCGCCCGGCTGGTAGGGCTTGCCATAGAATCCGGCACCGTTGCCCAACGCCTCGGTGACGCCATTCGCTATTTTGTTCCAGAGAATCGGGGAAAGACAGTCGAGGCCGATCCGGCGCGCACGGACCTGAATATCGGCGTGTAGCGGCATAACGTGATGCCGTCCAGCAGTCTTGCGCGGAAGACAGATGTCGCCGACGACACAGCAGATACGCCCACCCGGGACAAGGACTCGCGCACATTCGTGCCAAACGCGATCCAGTTCGCCGAGGAATGCCTCGTAGTCGGCGATGTGTCCCATCTGGCCGGGATGCTCCCGGTACTTCTTGAGCGTCCAATACGGCGGAGAGGTGACGACCAAGTGAACCGATTGATTGGCAAGCCATGACAGGTCGCGAGCATCGCCCAAGTGCACCGAATGCGTTGTCGAATCGAACGGTGCAGGCCAGGGGACGCCGCGAAGCAGCATGTTCGCCTCGCGGTATCGTTTCAGCGCAGCCGGAGTGTTGTCGCTGCTTGGCAGATCGAGCAGCGAGTCGATCGCCGATTCAGAGGTAGGCTGCATTGATTCAGTGACGGCTACATTACGGACGAACGGGGCAGTGAAGGAACGCAGTAATTGGTCGGCATCATACTTCCCTCGTCAGGTTGTTTTGCAGATGCTTCCTCCATATTACGATACGGCAGCCGCTGCACCAATACGACGTTTGTGCGGGGCGATATGACGATGCAGCGATTCTGCGCTAAGCGAAACCCGCCATTCCGATTGTCCGAGTTGAGCGTCGAGTTGTTCCGACGCTCGAACTCGGACAGTTATTGCGTCGCAGCGCGCCGCCGCTCGAATGGCCGCCAATGCAAACCGCGATGAAGTAATAACTACCAATAGGTCTCCAGCGTGATATGCCCCGGCTCCTTCCGCCGGTGCCTTCGCATTCCGCGCGTCGCGAGCACCTTCTGCACGTCGTCGACCATCGCCGGATTGCCGCACAGCATCGCGTGCGCGTTCTCCGGTGTCAGCGACAAGCCGGCGCGCGCCTCCAGCCGGCCGTCCTCGATGGCATTCGGGATTCGCCCCGGCAGCGCATCGCGATGCGCCTCGCGACTTATCATCGGCACGTAGTGGAACGCGCCGGATCGCGCGTGCAGGATGCTGGCGATCTCCTCCCGATAAGTGAGCTCCTCGGCATGGCGCACCGAGTGCACGAGCACGACGCGGCCGAACTTCGTCCACGGATCGTGGGTGCGAAGCATCGAAAGGAACGGGCCGATGCCGGTCCCCGTCGACAGGCACCACAGCGATTCCGCCTCGGCGGTCTCGTGAAT
>JBOGLI010000456.1:0-2635 GCA_050746165.1 Terriglobales bacterium
CGGTCGTTTACGTCGGCGCGCCGCAAACCGTTGCGCCCGAGTCCGCGAATGCCGCACCGTCCGTCGCCAACGGTCAGGCCGCCTTCGACATGGGCGTGACCAGCAACGGGGGCGCCGTCGTCGAGAGCAATGGCCTCAACGGCCGCAGCCTGGGAGAGGTCGCGCGCGACCTGCGCCAGCGCATGCAAAATGCGAACGCCCGCGTGTACACGAACTCCGACGTGAACGCCATGCCCAACGCCGGTGGAATCACCGGTAGCGCATCCAACGTTTCGCCGCAGCAGTTCCCGGCCAACGGCACGTATCCCGTCGGGGAGAACGGCGTCATCCGTCAAAATGGACAGGCCGTAGGCTCTCCTGAGAACCCGACCGGCAATGCGATGCCGACGCAACCGGCGACCGAGCAGCCGCAACCGATGAACCAGCCGGCGCCCGCGATCAATCCGCAACAGAAGCCCAGCGCGGGAACACCGCCTCCGCCGCAGATGTCCCAGGCACACGCCCCGGCGAATCCCGCCGACCAGAACGCCCCGGCGCGTGAATCGCAGGAGAACTCGAAGAAGACGCTTCCCAAGTCCGCGTCGCTTCTGCCGCTGATCGCCCTCGTCGGCGCCGGCGCCACTGTCGCCGGACTCGCGCGAAAGTAGGACGTGTGTTTCAAAATTGTCTCGGAAGGGCGTGAGAATGGTTTCGGAAGGGCGCGGCTTCAGCCGCGCCGCAACGCGACTAACATCATGCGGCTTTAGCCGCTGAGGGGATCGGCAGACAAAAACACGGAGATACGGAGAAAACAACAATCAGTTCCTCCGTGTTTCCGTGTCTCCGTGTTTGATTTGACCGTCCGCCACCCGCAACGTGTAAACCTGCTGATCACTGACCACTGATTACTGATCACTGCTTTCCTGCTATCCTTCCCGCAAATGTCCCAACTCACCGCGCTCCCCGCTCGTCCCGAGCCGTCGCGTTTCTATCGCTGGGCGGTGCTGGTCTTCGTCAGCCTGGCAATGTTCGGCAACTACTACTTCTACGACGCGCTCAGCCCCCTCGCCGACATCCTCCAGCAGCAACTCGGTTTCACCGACAAGCAGATCGGCCTGCTGAATTCGTTCTACTCGATCGCGCCCATTGCGACCGTCCTGATCGGCGGCATCATCATCGACCGCATCGGCACCCGCAAAGCGACGCTGCTCTTCGGCTGCATCTGCATGGTTGGAGCCGTAGTCACCGCCGCCACGCCCAATTTCCTTATCATGGCTGGCGGACGCTTTATCTTCGGCATGGGTGCCGAATCGCTGATCGTCTCGGTAACGACAGCGTTAGCCAAGTGGTTTCGCGGCAAGGAGCTCAGCTTCGCCTTCGGCATCAACCTGCTGATCGCGCGCTTCGGCACCATGCTGGCGCAGAGCTCCCCGAGCTGGGCACGCAGCGCCTATTCGAACTGGCAAAAGCCGTGGCTCCTCGGCGTAGGTTTCGTCACGCTCTGCATCATCGGCCCGGTCCTCTACTGGATACTCGAAAAGCGCGCCGAATCTCGTTATGACCTCGGCAAGGCCGGCGACGTCGACAAGATCGTATTCAGCGACGTCAAGAAATTCGGCCTCTCCTACTGGTATCTCGTCATCCTGTGCGTGCTCTTCTATTCCGCCATCTTTCCCTTTGAAACCTTCGCGGTGAAAATGTTCCAGCACATGCGCCAGATGCCCTTGCAGGACGCCGGCCTGGTGCTCAGCATTCTCACCGTCTGCACCATGATCGGCACGCCGCTCTTCGGATATTTCAGCGACCGCGTCGGCAAGCGCGCCACGCTGATGATCGCCGGCTCGGCCCTGCTGATCCCCGTCTTCCTCATCATCGCCTACGTGCGCTCTTCGGCCACGATGACCGTGAATCTTCCCTGGCCATGGTCCGCGCACTTCACTGCGCCGCTGCCGCTGGTCGGCGCGATGGGAATCATGGGGATCGCTTTCGCGCTCGTCCCCGCGGTGATCTGGCCGTCGGTCGCCTACATCGTGGACCAGAAGGCGCTCGGCACCGCGCTCGGCCTGATGACCATGGTCCAGAACATCGGTCTCGCCGGCTTTAACTTCGCCCTCGGGTCCGCCAACGATCACTGGCACGCCAGCGCAGCCAATCCCACCGGCTACCTGCCGATGCTCTACATCCTCACCGGCCTGGGCGTGGTGTCGATGGTCTTTGCCATCCTCCTCCGCATCCGCGAAACCGGCCCCCACGGCCACGGCCTGGAAACAATCACAGCGAAAGGCTGAACCGAAGCCGTTGGTGGCCCACTCAAGCCCGCTTTTGGCTTGAGTGGGGCATTCTCCGCGTCCTCTGCCCCTCTGCGTTCTCTGCCCTGAAAATTTCGGCAGCTGGTGGGGTCCGGCGCCCTCGCCGGGCCTGCGCCTGACCCGCCGGAAAGGCTAAGGGCCGCGGCCGCCCCCGGCCGCGGCTACCAAATTCCAGCCCCTCTGCCCGCCGTCGTATAATCTCGTGCGCGAAACTGCGGAGCAGTACATATGAATGTAAAAGAACAGATCAAGAAATATATTTCGAGCCAACCGGAGCCAAAACGCACCGACATGCGGGAGTTGCATCGGCTCACACTTCAAGTGTCACCAGAATGCAAATTATGGTT
>JBOGLI010000457.1:0-3180 GCA_050746165.1 Terriglobales bacterium
CTTCAGCCGCGCCGCCTGGTCGAATAAAGAATCCGGCTTCAGCCGCTGAGGGAAGATGTCCCTCGGCGACTAAAGTCGCTAATGTCCTAGATGAAGTACGGCGCGGCTGAAGCCGCGCCCCTTCAAAGAAGTCAATCGTTTCCTCCGCGTGCATTCCGGGCGATCCGCGGATAAAACAAAAGGTCCCTCGGCTCGGTCGCCACGGCGACCTCGCTCGGGATGACAAAATTGGATTTGGTTTTGATCAGCGTGCATCAGCGTTTATCAGCGGCAAGGTTTTGGTTTTCCTGAAAGCCGACGGCCGACAGCCGACGGCAATTCGAGGTTCTTATGGACATCAATAAAGTTGGCGTACTCGGTTGCGGTCTGATGGGATCGGGCATTGCGCAAACGTGCGCGACTGCCGGATTCGACGTCGTGGTGCTCGAAGCCGAGCAGAAGTTCATCGACAAGGGCTTCGCCGGCATCGAGAAGTCTCTCGCCAAGTTTGCCGAAAAGGGCAAGCTCAAGGAAGACGCGGCGACGATTCGCGGGCGCCTCAAGGGCACGCTCAAGAAGGAAGATCTGAGTGACTGCGACATCGTGATCGAAGCCATCATCGAGAACCCGGCGGTGAAGAAGTCGATGTACGCCGAGCTGGACGCCAAGGTGAAGAAGGACGCCATCTTTGCCTCCAACACTTCTTCCATTTCGATCACCGAGCTAGCGGCGGCGACCGATCGCGCCGACCGCTTTATTGGCCTGCACTTCTTTAATCCGGTCCCGCTGATGCAGTTGGTCGAAGTCGTACGCACCATCACTACCGCTCCCGAAGTCTTCGAGACCGCTTACGCGTTCGCGAAGAAGCTGGGCAAGACGCCCGTCCGCACCAGCGACAAGACCGGGTTCATTGTGAACCGCTTGCTGGTGCCGTACCTGCTGGACGCGATCCGCGCCTATGAAGAGGGCGTCGGGTCGATCACCGACATCGATACAGCGATGAAGCTGGGCTGCGGCTACCCGATGGGGCCGTTCACGCTGCTGGATTTCGTCGGGCTGGACACGACTTACTACATCACGCACGTCATGTTCGACGAGTTCAAGGAACGCCGCTTCGCCTCGCCTGCGCTGCTGAAGCGCCTGGTCATGGCCGGGTGGTTCGGGAAGAAGAGCGGCAAGGGCTTCTACGACTGGTCGAGCGGCGAACCGAAGCCGCAGGACGCAGCGCTGCAGGGATTCGCGGAAAAGGCGTCAAGCGCTTCGGAATGATTTGAAATTTCAAATTTGAAAATTGCAAATTTCAAATCGGAGGAACTATGGCTTCATCTGCTGTTACGACGACTTTTGAAAACATCCTCTTCGAGAAAAAAGGCGCGATCGCCTACGTCACCGTCAACCGGCCCAAGGTCCTCAACGCGCTCAACATGGCGACCATGGAAGATCTGCGGCAGGCGTTTCATACCATCAAGCAGGACCACGAAATCCGGGTGGTGATCCTGACCGGGTCGGGCGAGAAGGCGTTCGTTGCCGGCGCGGATATTGGCGAACTCTCGAAGCACGACGCGGTCAGCGGCAAGGAGTACACGCACAAGGGGCAGAACGTTCTCAACCTGATCGAGAACCTCGGCAAGCCGGTGATTGCCTGCATCAACGGATTCGCGCTCGGCGGCGGCTGCGAACTGGCCATGGCCTGCACCATGCGCCTGGCCAGCGACAACGCGAAGCTCGGCCAGCCCGAGGTGAAGCTCGGCATCATCCCCGGATACGGCGGGACGCAGCGGTTGCCGCGGCTGGTCGGGAAGGGAATCGCCATGCAGTTGCTGCTGGCGGGCGAGATGATCTCGGCGCAAGACGCGCACCGCATCGGGCTGGTGAACGAAGTAGTCCCGCAAGGCGAGCTGATCGCGCGTGCCGAGGCAATCGCGGCGAAGATCATCGCCAACGCGCCGCTGGCTGTGCAGTACGCGATGGAAGCGGTCCACAAGGGCATGGAGATGACGCTGCAGGAAGGCCTCTATCTCGAGGCCACACTCTTCGGCGTCTGCTGCGCGACGGAAGATAAGAAGGAAGGGACGACGGCGTTTTTGGAGAAGCGAGCGGCGGCATTCAAAGGGAAGTAAACCACAGAGACACAGAGGCACAGAGAGAAAGCAAAATCACTTCCGATTGTCGATTGACGATTGCAGATTGGATTCCTTGTCTTATTCAGCAGTTAACAATGAGAAACTTTTGCCCTCTGTGTCTCTGTGCCTCCGTGGTAGGTTTTAGTGTCAATGATCAAGAGCATTCATAAGCTGGTCGTTCCCAAGCGCGACAAGGATTACGCCGCGCTGGTGGCGTTTTTCGAAGCGCTCGGATTGCGCCGCGGCGAATCGTGGGACGGGCGCCGGAGCAAGGGCGTGAAGTTCGACGCGCGCGAGGCTGGTATCGAGATCGGGATGGGCGAAGGGTTTCCAAAGGCCGACCTGGTGATCGAAGTGGATTCGGCGGATGTGGTGTATCAAGCGATCACTTCCCCACCCTCCGCCAAAAGCGGGCGGAAGGGTGGGCCACCCCAAACGCGGAAGGGTGGGCCACCCCGAACGCGGAAGGGTGGGCCACCCCAAATGAAAATCGTCGAGAAGATCGCCGATGCGGATTGGGGCGCGCGCATGTTCACCGTCGATATGCCGGCGGGCGCGGGACGCCTCTGCATCTTCTCTTATAACGAAGACTGGCGGGCGCAGAACACGCGCGAAGGCAAGCTCGACGCCACCGGCCTGCGCTTCGCGATCGTCGTCTCGCGGTTCAATGCGTTCATCACCGAGCGCCTGCTGGCCGGTGCGCAGGATGCGCTGTTCCGCTTCGGCGCCGATCCGAAAAATATCCACGTGGTCCACGTACCCGGGGCATTCGAGATTCCCACCGCGTCACGCACGCTGGCGAAAACGAAGAAGTACGACGCGATCCTTTGCATCGGCTGCCTCCTGCGCGGCGATACCGCTCATTACGACGTGATCGTGAACGAGTGCACGCGCGGCATCGGACAATCGGCGCAGGAGACGGGCGTGCCGCACGCCTTCGGCGTCCTCACTTGCGAAACGCTAGAGCAGGCGATCGACCGCGCCGGGCTGAAGATGGGCAACAAGGGCTTCGAGGCTGGGATGGCCGCGATCGAAATGGCGAAACTGCAGTCTTCAGTCGTCAGTCTTCAGTCGTCAG
>JBOGLI010000458.1:0-11244 GCA_050746165.1 Terriglobales bacterium
GGCGCAGCCGGCCGACGCCGTGACTTTCGACATCGTCGCGCAATACACGCCGACTGCATCGCCGCAGGGCAGCGAAACACAGACGGCCGCGTCGGAAAAAGGCGCTGAACCCTCCGCCGGCAACGAAACCGGGCCCGCGAAGACGAACGAGTCTGCCGGCAAACAATCCAAGCCGCCCAACAAAATCGCTCGCAACGGAGGGCGCCGCTGATGGCCAACCTGCGTAACGCGCGTCGCAATATCACGATCGCGGGCATCGTGCTGATCGTCGCAGACCTGGTCGCAGCATTCATCCTCATCTCGCCCGTGGGGGCCGCCACGGCTGGGCCAAAAGAAGACGAGTTCCGGCAGCTCAGGGCCGAGGTGCAGCAGAAGATCCGCACCGTCGTTCCCCCGTCGCAGGTACAGGGCCGCGTCGAAGAAGCACGCAAGCAAATTGCCGCATTCGTGCAGGAACGTATGCCGGTCCAATCGTCAGCCTTGCCGGTTGAACTCGGAAAGCTGGCGAGCGACGCGGGCGTACAACTCAGCAGCGCCCGGTATTCCGAGCAGGACTCCGATGTTCCGGGCGCTCGGCAAGTGAAAATCGGGGCAAATATTGCCGGGAATTATCTCCAGGTGGTGAAGTTCATTAACTCGCTGGAGCGGGCGAAGACGTTCTTTGTCATCGACTCGATCAGCCTGAACGAGGAGCAAGCCGGCGGCCTGCGTCTCGCGCTGAACCTGGACGCGTATTTAAGGGAGCAGCCATGAAGCTGGGCGTCGAGAACCGGAACACGACGATCGCCGCCTGCGTGCTGGCCGCGATCGCGCTCTTCATGGTGTGGCGCAGCTTTTTCAGCGGAGGTCCCGCGGTCTCCAGCCCACCGCCTGCGCCCGTGCAGCTTGGCAGCGCCGCCACGACACCTCGTCCGGCAACGAAGAAACGTTCCGGCCAGAAGCAGAAGGCACTACCGGCGGAGAATCCGCTCGACCCGCGCCTGCGCCTGGCGCTGCTAAAGACCAGCGAGGATACGGAATACCAGGGCTCCGGACGAAATATCTTTCGCGCCGAAGCCGAGCCGGTCATCCCGCCGGCGATTTCGAACGGGGTGAAAGAGGCCGACAAGACGCCTCTGCCTGGCCCGCGCCCGCCGAGCGGTCCTCCTCCGGCGCCGCCACTCCCCTTCAAGGCGTTCGGCATGGCCACGCGCGCAGGAATGCGCCAGGTTTTTCTCGCCAAGGGCGATGACGTGTTTGTCGCCAAGGAAGGCGACGTAGTGGACCGCCACTACAAGATCGTGAAGATCAATCCGAATTCCGTGGAGATCGAAGACCTGTTCAGCAATAACCGGCAGACGATACCGGTGACGGCAGGCCAGTCGTGATCTCCCGCAAGGCAGTTCGGAAGAAGAAAGACACGCAGGCAGGCTACATTCTTCTCGTCCTGCTGCTGATGGTCGCTCTGCTGATGCTCTCGATCACCGCCGTCGCGCCCCGCGTGGCCCAGGAAGCCAAGCGCGACCGCGAGACGGAGATGATTCACCGTGGCGCCGAGTATGCCCGCGCAGTCAAGCGCTTTTACCGGAAGTTCGGGCGATATCCGGCCACCCTCGACCAGTTGCAGGAAACCAATCACATTCGTTTCCTGCGCAAGGCCTACACCGACCCGATGACCCAGGACGGGAAATGGAAGTTGCTGCATCCCGGCGACGTCAAGATCGCGGGCGCGAACGTCGGCACACCTGTTTCGGCGCTTGCGTCGAAGACCCAGCAGCCCTCCGGCCTGGGGCAAACGACCAATCCGACTTCATCCCTGACGCCGGGGACGAGCACCTCTACGACGTCCATGACGGGTGCGGCGTCAAATTCGCAGTTCGGCGGCGTGATTATCGGGGTGGCCAGCACCAGCGACCAGGAAGGTATCCACGAATTTGCGGGCAGCGCGAAGTACAAGGAATGGTACTTCGTATACGACCCCACCATTGACCGGGGCGGCCTCATCACTGGCCCCTACACCGGAAAGACCTTCGGGACAGCGCCGGCCAGCATTCCGGGAGCCGCTCCCGCCGGCCAGCAACCCAGCGGATTTGGGCAGCCGATCAATCCCGGCGGATTTGGTCAACCCAGCAGCGGCGGGTTCGGTCAACCGATCGGCGGCGGCGCAGGCCCGGGAACGCCGCAGGCGCCACCAAAGCAGTAGTTAGTAGTTGGGAGTTAGGAGTTCGCGGCGGCACGAACTCCTAACTACTAGCTTCTAAATCCCAGCGGCTGCAAATGAAAGCCCCGCGATGTTCGCAGGGCTTTTGTGCAACTTAATACTGAACCTCGAAACTGAAACTTTAATTACACGCTAAACGAGGAGCCGCAACCGCAGGTGGTCTTCACGTTCGGGTTCTCGAACTTGAAGCCGGCGCCCTCGAGCGTCTCGACGTAATCGACGACGCAGCCCTTCAGGTACATGAGCGAGGTCGCGTCGACGTAGACTTTCACGCCGTCGAAGTTGTAGCTCTTGTCCATCAACCCGGCCGCGGTCTCGAACGACATCGAGTAAGAGAAGCCCGAGCAGCCTCCGCCCACCACTCCCACGCGCAATCCGGCGGGGGCGGGGTTCTGCTGCCCCATGATTTCCTTCACCTTGGCGATGGCCGTGGGCGTCAGGTTAATCGGGGCGGTGGTGGTGGTGTTCGGTGTGGTGGTGATCGTCGCCATTCTCATCTCCTGAATTGCAGGTCGATTATACAGCCAGTTGCGGCTATGTCACAGTCCGCTGTGATATCCAGAGCGGTACCTGTTATTTAGATGACCGCGGGCCCCTGACCGTCGCACGTTCTCGCGCCGGTACTCCGAAAATAACTCCCCTGTTGCATTTGCGGCGGGGCTATAATGCCCGCAAGTAGGCCCTGTACCCGCGCCCGAGTGGCCGTGGGGGTGCCAGGACGGGACCGGAAGAGGTGGCACATGTCGCTGATTCAGATCCTACTGATCGTCTGGGGCGTTCTCACCGCGGTTCTGATTATCCTGCTGATCTACCGCAGTACCTTGATGATGCGCGAGGACGACCAGCTTTTCATCGACCAGTCCGAATCGCACATGGAAAAAGAGCAACAGGAACTGATCGCCCGCCTGACCAAATTGACGGTGCCGGTTCGCGTCCTGGCTTCGGCTTCCGGGCTACTGATCCTTGTGATCGCCGGAATGTCGATCTACCAGGCCATGAGCTAGGCTAACAGCGCTTTTCCCTCATCATTGGAAAACAAAGCTGGGCGTGTGTGCAAGAGTGCTGAGTGCTTAGTGCCGAGTGCTTAGTGCCGAGTGCTTAGTAACCCCGGGGCCCGAGGCCCGAAGCCCCAGCTGTTATCGCTCCAGCAAATCGTCCATCTTCTCTTCTTCTTTTTTCTCCTCGCCGGCCAGGTCTGAGATCTGCAGGCGAAGGTTGCCGGCGTTGCTGGAGAAGCCCAGGCCGGTATCCATGTCGATGACACCCGACCGGATCAGCTTCTCGATCTCGCCGTCGAAGTACTGCATGCCGTCGAGCGCGCCGTCTTTCATCGCGTCCAGCAGCGAGCGCCCTTCGGTTTCGCCCTTTTCGACGTAGTCGCGCGTGCGCATCGTCGATTTCAGGATTTCCAGCACGGCGATGCGGCCGCTGCCGTCCTTTTTAGGCAGCAGGCGCTGCGAGATGAAATACCGGAAGCTCGCCGCCAACCGCTGCCGGATCGCCTCCTGGTCCGCCATGGGGAAGACGCCGACGATGCGCTCGACCGTCTTCGAGGCGTCGATCGTGTGCAGCGTCGAGAACACCAGGTGGCCGGTTTCAGCGGCGGTCAGGGCGATTTCGATCGTTTCCTTATCGCGCATCTCGCCCACCAGGATGACCTTGGGCGCCCGCCGCAGCGCCGCGCGCAAAGCCAGCGCGAAGCTCGGCGTGTCGCTGTGCAGCTCGCGCTGGTGGATCGTCGCCTTCTTGTGCGGATGCATGAACTCCACCGGGTCTTCGATGGTGATAATGTGCTCCGCATAATTGGTATTGATCATGTCGATGATCGCCGCCAGCGTGCTCGACTTCCACGAGCCGGTTGGCCCCGTCACCAGCACGATCCCGTTCTTGAGGTGCGGGATTTCCTTGAGAGCATCGGGCAGCTTCAGGTCTTCGAAGGTCGGAATCTTGGTCGGAATCACGCGCATGACGACGGCGTAGGTGCCGCGCTGTTTGAATATGTTCACGCGAAAACGCGATTTGCCCGGCAGCGCATAGGAGAGGTCCGCCGATCCCTCGTTCTTTAACTGCTCGATCGCAACTTTGTTCTGGCCGATCAGGTCGCCGGCGAAGCGCTGAGTGTCGGCCGGAGTAAGTGCGGTCACGCCAGGCACAGGGACAGGCACCAGATTGCCGCTCAACTCCACCTGAGCGGGCCGGCCCGGCGAGATGATGAGATCGCTCACGTTCTTCCCCATGCCGAGCATCGCTTCAATGATCGTGTTCGTCGGCACGGCGGGCGCGGCGGGTGCGGGCGCGGCGGCAGCCGCAGCTGGAGCAGGATTCGGACCGGTGGCCATACTTCCCCCTTTGATGGAAACGGTTGGTGATTCCCGGGTGGCGAGCTCACACCCGCACTTTGCCGGAGAGCATATCAGAACTTGGGGCTCGGGAAACGGCTTACGCAGTGTGGATTTCGGTTCGCGCGCGATATCAGTCGGAACCTCAACGTGCTCGCGGTGAATTACAATGTTGCTCCCGGGCGAAAGTGGCGGAACTGGCAGACGCGCCAGCCTTAGGAGCTGGTGGCCGAAAGGCCGTGGGGGTTCAAGTCCCCCCTTTCGCACCAGTGCTCAGTGCAGAGTGCTGAGCACGTAAATCCGATTCACACCACTAAGCACTCAGCACTGAGCACTCAGCACTTTATAATCCCCTCATGCCATTCCCCATGCAGCCCAATATCAAGCTGGTCAACACCGCACAATACCGCGAGAACTATGCCAACTCCGTCCAGGTGCGGGTGAACGTCTGGGATTTCTTTCTTGTCTTCGGAACGCTTCAACAGGCGGCGGAAAACGAAGTCGAGGTGCACAACTTCCAGGGCGTCTATTTAAGCCCGCAGCAGGCCAAGGCGCTGATGAGCATCCTGAAGCAGAACGTTGAACAGTATGAGAAGACCTTTGGCGAGGTGAAACTCGACCCGACCATGCCGCCGACCGGCATCGTGAATTAGATCAAAATCATTTCTGATTTCTGATTCACTGGGCTCGCGCAATCGGAAATCAGAAATCGGAAATCAGCAATGCCTTTCCGCCGCCAATCGCTCGTCGATGCACTCTTGATGTATGCGCTGATCTACGCTGGGCTGGTGGCGATACACGCTTCCCTGCTCCGCCTTCCCTATTTCTGGGATGAGGCTGGCTATTACGTCCCCGCGGCGCGCGACATCCTGCTCACCGGCTCTCTTATACCGACGTCAACGCTTTCGAATGCGCACCCGCCGCTGCTGCTCGCGTACCTGGCGGGCATGTGGAAGGTCTTCGGCTACTCGCCGCTGGTGACGCGCCTCTCCATGCTGCTGGTCAGCACCTTCGGTCTGCTGGGAGTTTTCCGGCTGGCGAGGCGCGTACTTAACACCGAAGTAGCCGTAGGGTCCGTGATCGCGCTTGCGCTCTATCCTGTCTATTTCGCGCAGAGTTCGTTGGCGCAGATGGACCTTGGCGCGGCAGCGTTCGTTATCTGGGGCCTGGATTTTTATTTTGCGAATCGTCGCGTGGCATCCATCGTTTTCTTCTCCGCCGCCGCCTTGACGAAAGAAACGGCGATTCTTCTGCCGTGCGTATTATTTGCGTGGGAGCTGCTGTTGCGGCTGCCGCGCCTGCGCGCACTCGACAATCGACAATCCACAATCGCAAATTCCTTTGCTCTTTTGTTTCCTGTTCTCCCGCTTGCCGCCTGGTTTGCGTACCACTACTCGCGCACCGGCCGTGTCTTCGGCAACCCGCAGTTCTATGCTTACAACGTAGCGGGGACGCTCTCGTTCGTTCGTTTCCTGGCAGCATTCGCGCTCAGAATCTGGCACCTGTTCGGATACATGAACATGGCGTTGCTGACCGCCGCCGTGCTGCTGGCGATGACACTCCCACCGCTCGCGGCGAAGCCCGCAATCGAAAGTCGAAAATCAAAAATCAGAAATGATGTTCGCCCCCGCATTGCCATCCCCACGCAACTCATCTTCTACCTCCTGATCCTCGCGCACCTCGTTGCCTTCGCGCTGGTAGGAGGCGCGGCGCTTGCCCGCTACCTGCTCCCGGTCTATCCGCTGGTGATCATCCTGGGTGTTTCGACGCTGCGGCGCCGCCTCCCGTGGTGGCCGGCGTTCCTGGCAGTGATCTGCGCGGGATTCGTCATCGCACTGATCACCGAGCCACCCTACCGGTTCGCTCCCGAAGACAATCTCGCCTACTCCGATTACGTCCGTCTGCACGAGAGCGCCGAGCGCTTGATCGCCACCCGCTTCCCCGGCCAGACGGTACTCACCGCATGGCCCGCATCCGACGAATTGACCCGCCCGTGGCTCGGTTACGTTTCGCAGCCGGTCCGCATCTTGCGCATCGAGGACTTCTCGTTTGAACAGCTACAGTCGGCAGCGCAGGTCCGTGGACAATTCCAGTTGGCCTTTGTTTTTTCGACGAAAGAAGAGCCGCGTCTGCTGTTAAATTTCCGCTGGTGGGAACGGCTGCAGGAGCGCTACTTCGGCTACCACCGCGACCTTAGTCCGGAAGCCGCCGCGCAGGTGTTAGGTGGCCGGCTCGTTTACCAGCAACACCGCGGATCGCAATGGGTTGGCGTCATCGCGCTGGATGTCATTGAAAATGCGTCTGCCCGCCCGAGTGCCTCGCGCCTAAGGTGACGTGGCATCCTACCCTTTCGGGTTCCGCCTGCATCCCATTTAATGCCATGTTTACGTTTGCAATGATCGTCGTTGCCGCAGTGGCTTACTTTGCGCTGCTTGGCCTGACGCTGGCCTTTCTCGCCGGCGCGACGCGCGCCAGCGATCGCCTGGAACCGTCGCTCGATCGCCGGGTGATCGCGGTTCGCCGCCATACGCGCCTTCCCTACCCGCGCCGCGCCGCCTGATATCACGCCTGCGCTAACTGTCTTGCCCGTTCAAATATGCGCTGGAACATCGCCCGGGTCAGCTTGCCGGTCTGCGTGTTCTGGTTCGACGGGTGATACGACGCCATCAGCCAGCGGCCGTCCGGCAATTTGTATTCGGCGGCGTGACCGAATGCATACCCCCGTTTCGAATCAATCAGCTTCTTCCGCAGAAGATGATTGAGATACGCCTCGAAGCCGATCCGCCCGAGTCCGACGACCACTCGCACATTCTTCAGCAACGCCAGCTCGCGATCCAGGTATTGCGCGCAGCGCGCGATTTCGTCGGGCGCGGGTTTGTTGTCCGGCGGCGCGCAGCGGACCGCTGCTGTGATGTACGCGTCGGTGAGTTTGAGACCGTCTCCGACTTTCGTCGACGTTGGTTGCGATGCGAATCCCGTGGCGTGCAGCACAGGATAAAGAAAGTTGCCGGAGCTGTCGCCAGTGAACATTCGTCCGGTACGGTTCGATCCGTGGGCCCCCGGTGCCAGGCCCAGCAAGAGCACGCGTGCATTGCGATCGCCAAAGCCGGGAACGGGCTTGCCCCAGTAATCCCAGTCGAGATAGGCACGGCGCTTCTCACGCGCGATGGTCGTACAGTGCTCGACCAGCCGTGGACATTGCCGGCAGGCGGTGAGTTCGCGGTTCAGTTCAGGTAACGAATCAGCCACGTTGCAATTGTAATCAGGAAAGAGACGAGGGCCGCTGATTAACGCTGATGCACGCTGATAAGAAAAAGAAAATTAGCCGCGGATGAACGCGGATAGAACAAGAAAGGAAAAAAGAAGCGCGCCGGAAGAGCCGACGCGTTCTTTTTTCTTTGTTTTTCGAATCAGCGTAAATGAGCGTTCATCAGCGGCTGATTTGCTTATTGCGTTTGTGCGGTCTGTTTCGCGTTTTCGACTGCGTTCACGAAAGCCCGCGCCTGCTGGTTCGGGATCTGCACTTGTCCAGACAGGATCTGCTGGATCGAAACATCCTTCCCGTACCACTGGCGAGTGGCCTTGTCGTCCTGCTGCAGTTCGGCGCCGTTGATCGACGCACCGATGAACGCCCCCTTGGAACGGGAGTAGGTCAGGATGCCTGCCTTCCACCCCGCCGATGCCGCGGCTTCGCGTCCAACCGGACCGGCCGCGGCGGAAACGCTGCCGCCCACCTTGAAGTGGCCCGAAAGCAGGCTCTGCATTCCCTGCTGGTTCATGATGAACATGACCAGGTTCGTGCTCTGGCCGCCGATCTGCGGTCCCCAACTGATTCCGGAGACGGAGAACGGCGCCGGCGCGCTCCATCCGTTCGACGTGCGGCAGGTGGCCACGCCAGTTCCGTGCTCGCCGCCCACGATGAAAGCGCCCTTGATCATGCTGGGAATAACGGCGACGCACTTCGCGCCTTCCAGCACTGTGTTCGGGACGCCGTGATCCGGAGCGGCACTCGTCAGTTGCTGGATGATGTTGGTTGCATTCTGCAACTCCGTGCCATTGTTGCTGTTCGTGTGATTGGACTGCGCCCATACAGCCGTGGCCAGTAACATGGCGCAGGTTACTGCAAAGATTCTTCGCATACGTTTCACCCCTCTCACTAGGTGGACGCATGCATTCCGCCGCAGGTTTGCCCAATTCGGTTGCCGTGACCTTAGTCCTCGCTAAACGTTCCGACCTGCTGCTCCTCCGTCGCGAACGCGGAACATTCCTGATCGAGTTTGGCGTATTCCACCGGGAACTCTTTCTTGAACGCGTCGAACGACGGCAGCGAATCCCACCGATCGATCGTTGCGTACAGGTCGGGCGAATTTACGTCGTGGAGCAGGGTGGTCCCCCCGAACCCCTGCGCACGTCGGAAGAGCCGAGCCCATGAGCCGTTCGGCGCGTAATGCTTCTCGAATTCGGACATTCGCTCCGGCTTCACCCGGTACGTCCAGATCACGTCGATCATGTTGCACCTTTTCCGGTCATCTTACGACGTGCCGCCCGATCATCAATCGCCGTTCGGAACTCGGAAGTAGTTTTCCTCAGGTCGTTTGACGGCCTATGGGCCGGGACTTATATTGAATCGAAGGCCTTTATCTTCTGTGAACGCCACTGAAACCAATACCGCAACCCGCCGAGAGATCCAGGTCGAGGTGCCCGCCGATGTCGTCGCCTCCGAGACCGAAAAAGTAGTCCAGAATCTCTCAAAAATGGCCCGTTTGCCCGGATTTCGCCGCGGCAAGGTGCCTGCCACCGTCGTCCGTTCCCGCTTCGCCGAGGAGATCAAGAGCGAAGTGGTGGACAAACTGGTCCCCCGCTACTTCCACCAGGAGACCGAACGCCAGAAGCTGGTGCCGGTTTCGCAGCCGCGCGTGACCGATTTGCACCTCCATGACGGCGAACCGCTGCGTTTCAAGGCAACATTCGAGGTGCTTCCGGAAATCGAAGTCTCTGGATACCAGGAACTTCGTGTCGCACGACCCGACACCGCCGTTTCCGACGACGACGTGAACCACGCTCTCGATCACATCCGCGAACAACACGCGACCTACACCGACATCGAGGGCAGTCCTGCCGGCGATGGCGATTACGTGCAGGCCGCGTTCACGGGCAAACCGAAGGCTTCTGCCGGTGGTCCGGAAGATGCTGTCGGCAATGACGAGAAGCCGGTCTCGGTGGACGACGTCATGGTGGAAGTCGGCGGCAAGAACACCGTCCGTGAGTTCTCCGACAATCTCCGCGGGGTCACGCCGGGCGATGTCCGCACCTTCGAAGTGTCCTACCCCGCCGATTTCAACGACAAGCGGCTGGCCGGAAAGACTTTCGAGTACACAGTCAACGTTAAAGCGATCAAGCAGAAGATGCTGCCGGAACTGAATGAGGAATTCGCGAAGCAGCTCGGCGAATTCAAGTCGGTGGACGAGATTAAGGCACGCATCCGCGAAGGCATGGAGCAGGAGAAGCGCCAGGAAGCCGAACGCGCGGGCAAGGACAAGATCATCGACGAACTGCTTCAGCACAACCAGTTCGAGGTGCCGGAGTCGCTGGTCGAGCGCCAGGTGGATCTGCGCTTGGAGCGCGGATTGCGTGCGCTGGCGGCACAGGGAATGAAGGCCGAGGATTTGCGCAAAATGGACCTGAACCGTCTTCGCGCCGGTCAGCACGAGGCAGCGGTCCGTGAAGTGAAGGCGTCGCTGCTGCTGGACCGCATCGCGGAGAAGGAACAAATTCAGGTTTCCGACGAGGAGATCAATAAGGAAGTCGAAGCGCTGGCGCAGCAGTCGGGCCAAACGGTCGAATCGATTCGCCAGCGGCTGACCAACGAGGGCGCCATCGAGCGCATTCGCGACCGTATGCGCAATGACAAGGCTTTGGACTTCCTGTACCAGAAGTCCGCGTAACTTCGTGTTTCGTGTCTCGTGTTTGGTGTTTTGGCACGGAACACGAGACACGGAACACTAGACACGGAACGGGTTTTCTGGGGCTTAATTTGCCCCGTTAAGCGAAGGAGCTGGATTCATGTTAGTGCCCATGGTCATTGAACAAACCGGGCGGGGCGAGCGCGCATACGACATCTATTCCCGGCTGCTGCGCGACAACATCATCTTCATCGGCACGCCCATCGACGACAACGTCGCCAACCTGGTTATCGCGCAACTGCTCTTTCTCGCCGCCGAGGACCCGGAGAAGGACATCCAGCTTTACATCAACTCGCCGGGTGGTTCCATTACCTCGGGCATGGCGATTTACGACACCATGCAGTACATCAAGCCCGATGTGATGACGATCTGCATCGGCCAGGCCGCGTCGATGGCCGCCGTCCTGCTGTGCGCCGGCGCCGCCAAGAAGCGGTTCGCGCTGCCCAATTCGCGCATCCTGATCCACCAGCCGCACATCATGGGCGGCCTCTCGGGACAGGCCACCGACATCGATATTCACGCGCGCGAAATCCTGCGCATGCGCGAATTGCTGAACCAGATCATGGCCAAGCACACCGGCCAGCGGCTGGAGAAGGTCGAAAAGGACGTGGAACGCGATTTCATCATGAATGCCGAGCAGTCGAAGGAATACGGCATCGTGGACGACATCATTTACCGTCCAAGGTAACTAGCGCCGTTTCCGGTTTTGCCTCATACTGCGCTTGTACTGACGACCTGCGAC
>JBOGLI010000459.1:0-3395 GCA_050746165.1 Terriglobales bacterium
TCGTTGTGCTGCTGGTCGCCCTCGCCAAACGCGGCCCTGCGATCTCCGCCTGGGTGTGCCGCCGCATCTCAGCCATCTCACCCACGCTCGGCGCGAAAGCGGAAGCCCGGCTGACCTCCATGGCCGCCGGTCTGGATGCCATTCAGGACTGGCGCTCGTTCGCCCAGTGCTGCCTCGTCTCGGCCGTCATTTGGGTCATCGTCGCCCTCGCCTACCGCACCGTCACCCATGCCTATCCGATTGAAACCGGCCTCCCCGCCCTCAACCTCCCGGAAGTAATTCTGTTGATGTCTGCCAGTGTCGCCGGAGGTGTTATCCAGCTTCCCGTCGTCGGTGGCGGATCTCAACTTGCCACGATCGCCGTTCTCAGCCAGACCTTTGGCTACGCCGACGCGCCCGAGCTCGCAGTCAGTTGCGGCATGCTCCTCTGGCTTGTCACCTTCATGTCGGTAATGCCCTTGGGCCTCGCCCTCGCCCGCTTTGAACACGTCTCGCTTCGCCGCTTGGAGCAGGAATCCCAGGAGGCCGAGCACCGGCTCGAAGCCCAGCGCAAGTCTCCCGAACGGCGCGCTCCTTGACCCCATCCCGCAATTCCTCAATCCCGCAATGTAAAATGTTCGTTCGCGACGCTATGGCGGCTGACTGAAGATGAAGTGTCCTTTTTGCGGCTTCGAAAACGACAAGGTGGTGGACTCGCGCTAGAGCAAGGAAGGCGAGTCGATCCGCCGCCGCCGCGAGTGCCTGAAATGCGAAAAGCGCTTCACCACCTACGAGCGCATCGACGAAATTCCTTACATGGTCGTCAAGAAGGACGGCCGCCGCGAAAAATTCGAGCGCCAGAAAGTCCTCAACGGCCTGCTGCGCGCCTGTGAGAAGCGCCCCATTCCGATGGGCAAGCTCGAGCAGATCGTGGACGACGCGGAGAATTTCGTCATCGATTCCTCCGACCGCGAGCGCAAGACCAGCGAAATCGGCGAGCTCATCATGAATCGCCTGCGCCGCTTCGATAAGGTCGCCTACGTCCGTTTTGCCAGCGTCTATCTCGATTTCAAGGATGTGCAGGAGTTCATGAGCGAGCTGAAGGACTTGCTCAAGACTCAAGCCAAGGATTCGCCACCGGCGCCGGAAACGGAAAAGAAGAAGATCGCACCAACGACGCACTAAGAATGGTGAGTTGGTTGCTAATCACGGCGGGATCTGTTTTCAACAGCGACTTGTGAACGCGCTGCAACATCCAATTAGGTTCTAACCTGCCGATGGCCCATTGCAACTGGCGACCGGTGACTGACGACTGAAGACCGACGACTGAAGACTGAATTCATGGCATACGACATCACTCTCATTCCCGGCGACGGCATCGGACCCGAGGTCAGCGAAGCGACCGTACGCATTCTCGAAGCCACTGGCGTGAAGTTCAACTGGGACCGTCAGGAGGCTGGCGCCGAGGCCTACGAGAAGTACCACGAGTACATGCCGAAATCGCTCATCGATTCCTTCGAGCGCACTCACGTCGGGCTCAAGGGGCCGATTACGACCCCGATCGGCGGCGGTTTCTCCAGTATCAACGTGGCGCTGCGGAAGCGATTCACGCTTTACGCCAATTTCCGGCCCATCCGGAATCTCCCTCACATCCCCACGCGCTATCCCGACGTGGACCTCATCATCGTGCGCGAGAATACCGAGGGCCTGTACTCCGGCATCGAGCACGAGGTCGTGCCCGGCGTCGTCGAGAGCCTCAAGATCATTACCGAGAAAGCCTGTACCCGCATTTCAAAATTCGCCTTCGAGTATGCGCGCAAGAACAAGCGGCGGCGTATTCACTGCATCCACAAGGCGAACATCATGAAGCTGTCCGACGGTCTTTTTCTGCGCTGCGCCCGCAACATCTCCAAGGATTATCCGGAAATCACCTACGGCGAGCACATTGTCGATAACACCTGCATGCAGTTGGTCACCAACCCCTATCAGTACGATGTTTTGTTGTTGGAAAACCTTTACGGCGACATCATCAGCGATCTTTGCGCTGCCTTCGTTGGCGGACTCGGCCTTGTCCCCGGGGCCAATTTCGGCGATGGCTGTGCCATCTTTGAAGCCGTCCACGGCTCCGCTCCCGATATCGCCGGCCGCAATATCGCCAATCCCACCGCCCTGCTCCGCTCCGCCATTCTGATGCTTCGCTACTTGGGCGAGAACGACGCCGGCAACAGAATCCGCGCCGCTATCGAGAAGGTTTACCGCACCCACGATAAGCGCACGCGCGACGTCGGCGGCACCGCCAGCACCACCGAATACACCGACGCCGTCATCGAGGCCATGCAATCGGAGCCGGTGGAAGAACCAGTCGCCGAGAAAAGCTAGAACAGTGAAGAATGAAGAAGTCAGAATGAAGAAGTAAAAATCAAGAAGCACAAACGCAGGAGCTAAGCATCTAGACGGCACAGCCGTCATCTTTTTTAATTCTTAATTCTGACTTCTTCCTTCTTCATTTCTTCATTCTGACTTCTTGATTCTTCATTTCACCAATGCCAGCACCCGCGCCGGTGCCCCGGCGGCGTTGCGGATCACCGTTGGCGCGACCACCACCACCGCGCCTGCCGCCGGCGCTTCATCCAGGTTCGCCACGTTGGCCAGACCGTAGATATGTTGCTCGCCCAGGTAGCGCCGCACCGGCATCTCCGGCGCGTTTGCCAGGTCCAATGCCGGGGCATCGATGCCGATCCCGTACACCTCTCTGGCCCGCGCCAGGAATTCCACGGCATCGGTCGAATACGCAGGATGCTGCTGGGGCGTCTTCGACAGCACCTCCGGAGTCTTCCACCCCGTTCGCGCGATCACCACAGCGCCTGCCGGGATCTGCCCGTGTATCTCTTCCCAGCGCGCCACGTCGGCCAGAGACACTTGGTAGTCCGGGTCAGCCGCCGCCTTTGCGCTCACGTCCAGCACCGCCAGCGGCGCGACCAGCCGGTCCGGACTGACCGGCTCCGGCGTCCATTCTCCGTGCTCGCGCTCGATCGGCGCATCCAACCGCGTTCCGTACGCCGCCGCATCCAGGTGTTCGCCCCTGACCATCAGCGCTCCCGAGTGCGTCAGGTCCACCACTTCCCGATAACCTTCCGTGTGCGTCTGCGCCGGCCGCCGCTGCGCAAACAGCAGCAGCGCCACTGCCATGATCCAACCAATGATGAATGTTCTCCACTGCATATTAAAAACAACCCACACGGGTGCTCTGCTTTCTCAGATGCACAGCCGGTCAGGAAGGCGGCATTTCATTTCTTACCTACAAACAGAACTTCATCAACCCAATCGGGTTACAGTCCCGTGTCCCGTGTCCCGTGTCCCGTGTCCCGTGTCCCGTGTCCCGTGTCCCGTGTCCCGTGTCCCGTGTCCCGTGTCCC
>JBOGLI010000460.1:0-8525 GCA_050746165.1 Terriglobales bacterium
CCCGTACTTCATGATGAACGAGTTGCTGGTCGCGTCTTCGTAGGCGCGCGCCAGCTTGTCCATTTTGGTTTGCCGGGGGTCCACGCTATCGAGCAGTGCATCCGGACTCGGTGCCTCGGTGGAGGGCGCGGTTTGGAACTCTTTCAAAAGGTCGGGTTCTTCGTCGCGAGTTTTCTTGACGACCTCGGCGGCGGCGCCGGTGAGTTTGAGTTCGGGATGTGCCGCGGCATACATCACCAGGGCGCGCGTCGCCGCCCCGGCATCGGCCTGCTGTTGCTCAATCGTGGAATTCGTCGCGATGAATGCGAGGGTGTTGATGGCGATCAGCGCCAGCGTGATGACCGGCCAGCGCCGGGCGGTCATATTTTCGTGCCGGATGGGAATCAGCATCGCGCCCCCTCACCTGCCCCAGAATGCCTGATGAAGATGCGTTAGTGTAGATGACTTTCGTGCGTGGCAATCCGGCTTTCGGATTGACGCGCATGGTTCCACATCCACCGGCGGCGCGAATTACCGGCAGAATTTCTGGATGTCGATTGGCGGCAGGGCGGGCAAGTCATCAAATTCTCCCGTCCATCCGGTGCAGCCGTGCGCAGTGGCGGTGCGTGACGTAGTACGCGCCAACTCGCGGGCCTCGATCTTCGCTCTGCTGACCGTGGTAGTTCCGAGGTCCGACTCCAGTTCGTCCAACTCTGGCCCGGCGGTCGCGCCCGCTTCTTCGCTCACCAGCAGCCACACGTAGGCGTGATACTTGTCGGTAGCAACGCTGCGGCCCTGCTTCAGGACCAGCCCGAGTTTCCGCTGCGCCTGCGGAAGACCCTGTTCCGCCGCCTTCTGAAACCATGCCGGCGCCGATTTCGGGTCGCGGTCTTGCGCGATCAGTCCCAAGGTATAGGCGGCGAAGGGATTTCCTTGCTCGGAGGCTTTTTGCAGCCATTTCTCGGCGGTGCTCCAGTCCTTGAGTACGCCGCTGCCGAGAAAGTAGGCGCGGCCGATGCACCACTCCCCGAGAACATCGCCCTGGTCGGCGGCCTTACGGCAGAAGCCCGCGGCTTCCTCGGGGGTGTCGGCATAATCGATCATCGCGGTTTGCGCCGGGGCGTAGCCCAGCTTTGCCGATTCGCGGAGCTTGGAAACTCCATCGATCGGGTCACGGGTCTGCGACCCGCCGGTCATAAGATTCAGCGCCGACTGGTAAAGCTCGGCGGCGTTCAACGCCTGCGGCTGCTGCGCCGATGCCGTCGCCGCGACCAGCATAATCGCCACTGCCACCACGGTTGTACGGTTCATGACAGTGCGAGTTTAATCCTTTTCCCCGCGCCCGCTGCGGTGCCCCTCGTACAAAGGTAACTTACGACAAATTGACTCCGTCGGCGGGTTGCAATATGCTGCGCCGAACGGCAGCAGGGGTGTGTGCCGCCGTTGGGTGCCCCTTCCTCCCCCGGATGCGCGCCAGCTAGGCAGCAAGTGTAGGAAAACGAACCTCGCATGCCAATCGACCACATCGGGCGATACAAGATCGACTCGGAACTCGGCAAAGGCGCCATGGGCGTGGTGTACCGGGCCACGGACCCAAACATCGGCCGCATCGTCGCGCTCAAGACCCTGCGCGTCGACATCCACGGCATCGAAAGCGAAGAGATGCTCAAGCGCTTCCAGGCCGAAGCGCGCAATGCCGGAGTCCTCAATCACCCGAACATTGTCACCATCTATGACGCGCAGGAAATCGAGGGTACCTTCTACATCGCCATGGAGTACATCCAGGGGCAGACGCTCCAGGAGATGCTCAAGCAGGCGACGATCCCGATTCCAAAGATGATCGACCTCGTCCGGCAGGTTTGCGCCGGTCTCGACTACGCGCATGCACGCGGCATCGTTCATCGCGACATCAAGCCCGCCAACATCATGATCGAAGCCGACGGTACGGTGAAGATCATGGATTTCGGCATTGCCAAGGGCCAGGGCTCCGGCATGACCTCGACCGGCCAGGTGCTTGGTACGCCCAATTACATGTCGCCCGAGCAGGTGAAGGGAAAGGCGCTCGACGGCCGCAGCGACTTGTTCAGCTTGGGCGTTGTCGTATACGAAATGCTGACCGGATCGCGTCCGTTTACCGGCGATAACGTCACTACGATCATCTACAAGATCGTCAATGAACAGCCGGCCACCCCGCTTGAGGTGAATAAAACAATCCACCCGGGGCTGAACGCGGCCGTGATGAAGGCGCTCGCGAAGAACTGCGATGAGCGCTACCAGTCGGGCGCCGACCTGGCCCACGACCTGGAAAATTTCAACAAATTCGGCCAGCCCCCGGCCGCGACGACGCGCATTCTTACCGACCCCGTCGCAGCAATCGCAATGCCGCTCGGCTCGGCTGCGGCTGCTCCTGCGAAGGCCGTGGCGCCCCTTCCATCGGCACCGAAGCCCGCGCGGCCCGCCCCGTCCCCCGTTGCATCCGCCACGAAACCGATCAAGCCGCCGTTTAAGCCGGTCGGTAAGAAGCCGCCGGTTGGAGTGATTGCCGGAATCGTCGCCGTCACCGTGCTGGCGGTCGGCGGATATTTCGGCATGCACTGGAAGCGCCCGAGGCCGGAGATTCTGTCTGCGCCGGTGGCAACGAATCCAGCTCCCCAGCCGCAGCAACCTCCGGCTACCACTCCGGCGAAGCCTGCCGTGTCGGCAACGCCGCTGCTTGACGAACCGGCACAGCCGGATTCGAAGGCCGGAGAACGATCCATCCCCGCCGCTCGCGGCGAACTGCGCATCTCCTCCACGCCGGCAGGCGCGCGCTTCGTGCTCGACGGACACGCCGAGGCGAATTACACGACCCCCTTTACGGCCGAGAAGGTCAGCTCCGGCGAGCACACCATCGACTTCTCGCTCGACGGGTACAAGTCGCAGACCCGCCATGTCGATGTCAGCCCGGGGAAACGCGTCGCGGTTAGTGCGACCCTGGCGGCGATCGTCGGGTTTGTGACCGTGAACAGCACGCCCGAGTCCGCGGCCATCATCCTTGACGGCAACCCGACCGGTGTCTTTACGCCGGGGCAAATCAGCGTCACGCCCGGCCAGCACAACATTTCCGTGCGGAAATCGGGATTCAAGGACCAGGCAATGAGCGCGGTTCTCGGCGCCGGCCAGACGTTGCCGATGAATTTCATTCTGCACAACGGGTCTGCTTCCACGACTACACCGCCCGTCGCGCCACCGAAGCAGTCGGCGGCGACGCAGAATGTGCCACCCTCGAACGTACCTCCGGCTAACGCGCAGAACCAGTCCGCTGACAACAAGGCAGTTGAGGGAAATCCGTTTGGCAAGGTGCGACGGTTCTTTGGCGCCGACCACGGCACGGTGACCCTGCGCACGATGCCGCGCGGCGCGGAAATCTGGGTAAATGGCCGCCAGACGGAGCACAAGACTCCGATCAAGTTCCCGGCGCCCGTCGGGGACTAACAAATCTCGCTGCGTCTGCCCGGCTACAAGCCGATCACGCGCGATATTCACGTGCAGAAGGGCCAGACCGTCAACGTGGAAGAAATCCTGCAAAAACAATAGTCGTAGGTCGTAGCTCGGGAACCGCCGCCACGGATTCACACAGATCAACACGGATCAGAGCAGATGAATTGTTCGATCCGTGTTGATCCGTGAAAATCGGTGGTGAATGCTTTCCGGTCCGCCCGGCGCCCGAACTCACTTCACTCCGACCGGCTCCTTCTCGATCGACGTCCTGACTTTTTCCCAGTCCTTAAGGAACGTTTCCAGACCCTTATCGGTGAGCGGGTGCTTGATCATCTGGTCGAGCACCTTGAAGGGGATGGTGGCGACATCGGCGCCCGCCAGCGCCGCGTCGATTACGTGTAGCGGGTGACGCAAGGAAGCCGCCAGCACTTGGGTGTCGAACTTGTACGTGCGATAGATCTGCACGATCTGCTTGATCAGGTCCATGCCGACCTGGCCGATGTCGTCGAGCCGGCCGAGAAATGGCGAGACGTACGTCGCGCCCGCCTTGGCGACCATCAGCGCCTGGTTCGCCGAGAAACACAGCGTCAGGTTGGTGTTTATGCCGCGGCCGGCCAGTTCCTTGCACGCCTTCAGGCCTTCCTTGGTCGTCGGCAGCTTGATCACCACGTGCTTGCTCCAACTGGAGAACTCGTCGGCTTCGCGGATCATGCCCGCCTTTTCCGTGGAGACGACTTCGACGCTCACCGGCCCGCGCACGATGTCGCAGATCTCGAGAATCGATTCCTTGAAGCCGCGCGCGCCGCCCTCTTTCGCGATCAGCGATGGGTTGGTGGTGACGCCGTCGAGGATGCCCATCTCGGCGGCTTCGCGGATTTCCTTGATGTTTGCGGTATCAATAAAGAATTTCATTTATGCCTCGCCAAGTTCCAAAGAGTACGCCCGCCGAGGACGACTGAAGCCAGGCAGGCGAATATCAGCATGAGCATTACGACCGAGTACCGGTCAAACGGCTTTCTGGCGACATCAACGGCGAGCGGAATCCCAATCGCCATGCCTGCGGCGAAAAAGAATCCGCCAAGTAGGACAATGCCAGCCGCCTCAGTTCGGGTGCGCGCTTTTCCATGAAACACCACATCATCGAAGTTCCTCGAATTCGAAGGTCGTCGATGCCGTGGTTCCATTGTGCGCGTCATATCCGACAATCAAAAATCAGAAATCAGAAATAAGAAATGGTTTTGTTGACCCGATCTCCAGATTTCCAGATCTCCAGATGTCTTATTCGTCGACGACGGTGTTTCGCAGCGTCCCTACTCCCGCCACGCTCACCTCGATCACGTCTCCTGCGTTGACCGGACCCACGCCCTCCGGCGTTCCCGTCGCGATCAAATCTCCCGGGAACAGTGTAAACACTGCGGAGGCATACCGGAGCACCACGTCGAGCGGGAAGATAAAGTCGTTGGTATTGCCGTGCTGCCGCACCTCGCCGTTGACACGCGTTTCGACTTCCACGCCCACCCACGGATCGAGCGCGTCCACCACTACCGGCCCCACGGGGCAGAATGTGTCGAAGCCCTTGGCGCGCGTCCACTGGCCGTCTTTCTTCTGCAGGTCGCGCGCGGTGAAATCGTTCACGCAGGTGTAGCCGAAGATGTAGTCGTGCACATCGTCCTGCTCCGTGAGACGGCTGCACGCTTTCCCGATAATGATGCCGAGTTCGCCTTCGTAGTCGAAGCGCGAGGCGAGCGAGCGCCGGCAGACGATCTGTCCCCCGGGATCGTTGATCGCCGACGGCGGCTTGAAGAACAGCAGCGGCTCGGCCGGAACTTCATTCCCGAGTTCGGCGGCGTGCGCGCGGTAGTTACGCCCGACGCAGACGATCTTCGACGGGATCGCGGGCGCCAGCAGTTTCGCATCTTCCAGGCGGATCGGATCAATGCGCTTCGACGCCGCGTCGAGGTCGGGAATGCGCGCGTGCGGGTCGTCGGCAAAGACGCGCGTGATCAGCTCGCGCCCGGTCGAGCCCTCGGTCTCAATCAGGCCAAAACGGGGCGTGTTGTTCAGAAGAAAGCGGCAATATTTCATAAAGAAAGGTTCGAGTGTCAGTTTCAGTTATCAGTTTACTGCTGCACGCCACTTTGTCATCCCGAGCGAGGACGTTAGTCCGAGTCGAGGGACCTTTTGTTTTCTCGGCGCCCTCTGCCTCTCTGCGGTCTCTGCGCTGGTGTTTTCGAGCGGCGAGGAATCATCGTACCGTTTCGCTCCCCTCCACCGACTTTCCGCTCTCATTTCCACGCAAATCCACCGCCGTCACCGCATAGACGTACTTATGCCCGCGCTCGACGTGCTCATCGCGATACGCTGGCGCCTTCACCAGCTCGGCATTGACCTTCACCGGCGCCTGCCCTTCTTCATGCCGATAGACGTTGTATCCCGCGAGATCGCTCTCGGTGTTTGGCGCCCAAGTCAGATCGATGAACGGCGGCTGACCCACGCCTGATGCGACCGCCTGCAAGCCGGTGGGCACAGCGGGCGGAAAAACGTCGTGGGCGGTGACGGTGACCTCTGGCGAAGGTTCGCCCTGGACCTGCTGCTGGTTCCCGTCCGGCAGCGTCACCGTGGTGATCCCGACGACGCGATAGATATACGTTTTTCCCCACTCGAAAGTGCGGTCCACAAACTCCAAGAAATAACCGGCGCCTGCATTCTCATACTGCGCGGGTACACCCAAATCAATTTCAGCCTGGCCGCCCTGTTCCCGCCGGAACAGGTGGAACTGGAACTCCGTGCCCTCCGGCTGACTTAGATGTTGCGTGCCGGTGGCTGTGATCGTGATCTGGTCGGCTGAGACTTTGGCCTTGGGAGTGTCCGGAGCAGCTATTGTGATAGCTGTCGGAACTCGCACCTGGTTCGACAGCCCCGCGCTCCGCCCGTTCGTGTTCAGCACCTCAACCGCATAGGTCGCGACGCCGAGGGGGTTCTTCGTCTGCACATCCTTCGCCAGCGTCACCGCGCACGTCACCGCCTGCCCGACCTTCGGCGCGCACGACGCGTACTGTGCCTGCGACAAGTCCGCCACCTGCTCATTGCAATGCGTCATCGGAAAATCGTTCACGCCCATGCAGATGAGCGTCGGGCCGAGCGCGCGGATGTTTTCGCCATCGGTGGTACGCTGCGGCTCCGTCCACGTCAAAGTCACCGTGCTGTCCACGCGCGTGGCCACCAGGTCGGAGACCGTCTGCGGCAGCCGCAACGAAGGCGGACGCGGCGCTCCCGGCGTTCCACACGCCGCCAGCGACACCACAGCACCCAGCGCAATGAAAATCCGCATCTTCATGAAGCCATTCAGGGTAATTGGTAATTGGAAATTTGTAATTGGTAAAGTCGGCGGACCGATCGCTGCTCAGGCGCGCCCATCGTGAGCACTTCGTGTCCTTCGTGTGAACTCTTCAATCGTCAACCTACAATCGAAAATGACTTTGTTCCCCGTGCCTCAAGCCTCGTGCCTCGTGCCTCAAGCCTCGTTCCTCAGAACAGCCGTTCCTGCCTCCGCATCGTCCCAAACGTGCCTACATTCGTCAGCGACAGCGCGAAGCGGAACTGGTTCTCGTTGCGCACCGAGCCCAGCGCGAAGCGCCGGTATTCCACGCTGATGCCGCAGCAGTCCCAGTTGTAGCTGGTCTGCACCGCGGTGTATTGCAGGAACCCCTCGTGGACATCGAATCCCATGTTCACGGCGGCGTTAATTCCGCGCTTGTTGGGGTTGCCGTATCCGGCGAGCCAGCGGACCTGGTTGAAGACGGCCGGCGCGGTGATCTGGTTGGTGCTGAACACCTCGCCCGGCACGTGCAGGAAGGCATGTGACCCACCGACGAAGTAGTTGCCAAAGCGATGGTCGAGCAACACAGTGCTGGCATTGATGCGTCCTTGGACGGTGTCGTAGTCGAACGCCCAGCTGAGGTCGTTATTCGCCGCCGAAGTTAGCCGCATGCGTGAAATGAGCGGCGAAAACTTGCGCGGCTCCGTCAGGAATGCGATGCCGGTGAACTCGTCGGTGCTGGTGAAGACGTTGCGCCGTCCCGCCACCACCGCGCTGCCGAAGGTCGGGTCGAAGAAATATTTCTGCGCGATCTCCCAGGAAAACACCTCGCGGGCTTGCGGCGGACCGGGCCGGCACGGCTGTTCCTCGCCCGCCGTTTCTTCGACGCCCGGCATCCCCGGCACCTTCGGCTTCACCTTGTGCGTTCCATTCTCAGGGACCAACAGATTCTGACATTCGGTGAACTTGCTGCCCTTCGCGAAGATGCGGTTGGTAACGCCGTACTCGATTTCGTTTGTGTCGCTGACGATATCGGTCGAGTCGAAACGGATGATCTCGGGAAAATTCTCGACGCCGTTGACGTAGCGGTAGCGGATGCGTGGCTCGAAGGAATGCTTAATCGTGTAGCCGCCGATCTTCCGCTCGAAGATGCGCGAGAGCGACGGCGGCCGGATTTCCACCCCGGTCTCCAGCACGCGGCGGTTAATCGACTGCTCTAACACCGCGCCCAGGCCGGTAACGCTGCCGTTCGTGCGCTCCGAGTAATATGTGTTGCGCATGCCGATCTCCGGGCGGAAGTCCCAGCCGTCGAGGTGCAGCGGCAATGCCACGATCGGGTGCACGTCGTAGCGGCCGACGACGGCATCAGTCACGAATCCTGGCTCGCGTCGCGAAACGCCCTCCGCCGACGCATCGTAAGACCAGTACAGCGGCGTCTTTCCCAGCTTACGTTCCACGCTGCCCAGGTCCAGGCCCGGCGCGTGCACGATGGTGATCACGTCGCCGCGCGTCGTGCTCTGGAAGTTCTGGTAACGCGAGGCCGCCACGTTGAACGAGTAGCCGTTATAGGAGCGCGACGCAAAGGCGTTGGAGCGTACTTCCGAATTCACCGCCAGCGAAAAGGTGTCGGCGAAGGCCAGGCGGAAGACGAATGAGCTGAGGTACTCGATGTCGGCCACGCCACGAAATCCGAAGGGCAGCTTCGCCTCGCCGTTCACGCGAACGTCCTCGCCGCCCTGGTCCACCT
>JBOGLI010000461.1:0-5705 GCA_050746165.1 Terriglobales bacterium
ACGCTGAACGGGGCATTAAGGTCGAATATCTCGAAACTAGGTGAAAACATCGTCGCCCTGCCTGCGATTTCTACGGACGATCGGCACGTCCTGATCGCCGACTACAATGCTCTCAGCCAAGCCAGCACCCCCTTGTGGTACGACTCGGTCCGAGATATCGCCACCAAGCTCCCTCTGCCCGATTTTTACACCGGGGAGCTCTCGCCGGACGGAAAAAGCCTGGTCTACAGCGATGACCATGGGCGGATCAACACCTATGCACTCGACGGCAGCGGCCCGCCGGCCGTGGTGTACGGCGGCGACCCCTTTGCCTATATGATCGGGGTCGCGCCCGACGCCAGTACGGCCCTGTTCTGCGCGCAAACCACCCACGGACTGCAGTTCCAGTTCGTTTCCTTGCAGGGCAGCCACGAGACGAAACCCTTTGGACCGATCTCAGGAGCGAACTGCGTCGCCTCCTTCTCGCCGGACGGACGCTGGCTTGCCTTTGAATCGGACGACTCGGGTCAGACTGAGATCTATCTCGCGCCGGTTGGTAACGCCAACGATCGCCGTCAGCTTTCTGCGTCGGGCGGGTTCATGCCCGTCTGGCGGGGCGACCACATCTACTATGCCAATGCCAAACACAAGTTCCTCGCCGTCGAAGTCAAAGAGACCGCTGCCGGAATCGATTTGGGAGCGCCGCGCGAGTTGTTTGGTGGAGCGCCCCTGGCTGCTGTCTTCGTGCGTCAGGGGCGGGTGGGAACCGGAGGCTACATGACGCACGACGGCAAGCGCTTCCTCATCCCCATTGCCAGTACGAATACGGCACCGCCGTTAAACCTGGTCACCAACTGGACCGCGGAGCTGAAAAAATGAGCCTTGCCGCCGGAACGAAACTCGGGCCTTACGAAATCCAGTCGCCACTGGGCGCGGGCGGGATGGGCGAGGTATATAAAGCGCGCGACACGCGGTTGGAGCGCACGGTCGCGATCAAGGTGCTGAACTCGGCGCTCGCTGCGTCGCCGGACTTGAAGGCACGGTTCGATCGCGAGGCCCGTGCCATCTCCTCGCTGAATCATCCGAACATCTGCACGCTGCACGATGTCGGGCACGAGCGCGATCTCGATTTCCTGGTGATGGAGTTCATCGAAGGCGAGACGCTGGCCGTGCGCATCTCTAAAGGACCATTGCCTCTCGATCAAGTGTTGAAGATCGGCATTGAGATCGCCGATGCGCTGGAGAAGGCGCACGCCGCCGGCATCGTGCATCGCGACCTGAAGCCGGGCAACGTGATGCTGACGAAATCCGGCGCGAAGCTGTTGGACTTCGGCCTGGCAAAACCCGCGGCGGTGGGTGCGATGGCCGGAAGCGGGTCGGCGCCGTTGTTCAGCGCGGCCATGACGATGACTTCTCCGAGCCCGCAGCATTCGCCGCTCACCTCCGCGGGCATGCTGGTTGGCACCGTGCAATACATGGCGCCCGAGCAGATCGAGGGGCGCGAAGCGGATGCGCGCTCCGATATCTTTGCGTTCGGCGCCGTCTTGTATGAAATGACGACCGGCCCGCGCGCGTTTTCCGGCAAGTCACAGCTTTCGGTCGCGACCGCGATTCTCGAACGGGATCCCGATCCGATTAGCGCGTCCGCTGTCCCGCCGATCTTCGAACAGGTAGTGAAGAACTGCCTGGCCAAGGACCCCGCCGAGCGCTTCCAGTCAGCGCACGACGTGGGCTGGCAACTGCGCTGGATTCTGGCCAATCCGGCCAAACCGCAGAGCGCGCCCCCGGCTTCGGGCTTTGGGCATCGGGCTCTGGGCGTTCTCGCTATCTTGGCAGCTGTCCTGGCGCTTGCGGCAGTCGCGCTGCTGCTCACGCGGAATAACCAAAGCTCGACCGTTATCACTGCCGACATCTCGCCGCCCGAGAAGCTAGCCTTTAATTCAACCAGCGATGCCGGCGGCATGCCCGTATTGTCGCCGCAAGGGGACCAGATCGCGTTCACGACCCTGGGCGCGGATAACGAGTCGGCGTTATGGGTACGGCCGCTGAATAGCCCAACCTCTCATAAGCTCGATGGTACGGAAGGGGCGATGCATCCCTTCTGGTCGCCCGACGGAACGGCCATCGCTTTCTACACCAAGGACAAGCTCGAAAAGATCCCTGCCGCCGGCGGCCCCGTCACCACGTTGGCTGACGCTCCGGACGGGCGTGGTGGCAGCTGGGGACTGAATAATGTCATCGTGTTCTCGCCCACCTTCAACTCGGGATTGATGCAGGTGGATGCGAATGGTGGAACGCCCACTCCTGTCACGACACTGGACCATGTGAAACACACGACGCATCGCTGGCCGTGGTTCCTGCCCGACGGGAAACATTTTCTCTATTTCGCCACCCATCACAATGGCGGATTGCGCGACCAGAACGGCATCTACTTCGCATCGCTGGATGGAAAGGAAAATCGTCTCGTCGCGGCCAGTGATGCACCGGCGGAATACGCCTCCGGGTACCTGCTCTTTCACGCGCAGAACTCGCTCATGGCGCAGCCGTTCGATCCGGCGACGGGCAAGCTGTCCGGTGAGCCCGCCACGGTTATTTCCAACGTGCGCTATGACCCGGGAATCTGGCGAGCTTTGTTTTCGGTTTCCGCCAACGGCATGCTGGTGTACCAGCCGGGCACATTCACCGAATCCGGGACCACGCTGGACTGGTTCGATACGGCCGGAAAACAAATTCAGCAGGTCGGCGATCGCGGCATGTATCTCGACTTGCGCCTCTCCCATGACGGCCGGCGAGTCGCCTATGCCAGCGGCGATAAAGGATGGGACATCTGGACGCTTGACCTGCAGCGCGGTATCCGCACCCGGCTCACTTTCGGGACCAAGGGCGCCAGCCTGCAGGGATTTCCCTCCTGGTCGGCCGACGACCAAAAGATCGTATTCATCTCGAAGGTCGGTCCCGATTCGAGCATTCAACAGATCGCGTCGAACGGCACCGGCAAGGAACAGTCCGTACCCGGAACGCCCGTCCACAACATCCTCTATCCGTCATGGACGGACGACGGCAAATACCTGGCTTACATCGTGGCTTCGGCCGAAGGCGGCAGCAGTATATGGGCTATTCCGAGCGGGGGTGGATCTGCAATGCCCGTCGTCCGTCCGCCCACTACTTCGTCCGTGGTGAACTCCTACCGTATCTCGCCCGATGGGCACTGGGTGGCCTACCAATCCAACGAGTCGGGACGTCCCGAGGTGTATGTCACTTCCTTCCCAAAAGGCGAGGGCAAGTGGCAGGTTTCGAGCAGCGGCGGCGCGTTTCCTATGTGGCGGAAAGACAGTAAGGAACTTTACTTTAAGGACCTCGGCGACGTTTTCTATTCTGCCGCGGTCACGGCCCATGGAGATCAATTCGATTTCGGGACACCGAAGCGACTCTTCCATGTCAGCCAGCCGGGGGCCGGGATCGGCTATGACGTAGCGCCGAACGGCGATCGATTGCTGGTCAGCGTCGCCGTCGAGCAGACCGCCAAGGTACCGCTAACGCTTGTGGTGAACTGGCCCGCCGAGGTGAAGAAGAAATGACGCTCATTGCCGGAACCAAACTCGGACCGTATGAGATCCAGTCCCCGCTGGGCGCGGGCGGGATGGGCGAGGTGTACAAGGCGCGCGATACGCGGCTCGACCGCACGGTCGCCATCAAGGTGCTGCCGTCGCATCTGTCGGACAATCCCGACCTGAAGCAACGGTTCGAGCGCGAGGCGAAGGCCATCTCTTCGCTCAATCACCCGAACATCTGCACCCTCCACGACATTGGCACCGACGGCGGCACCGACTTCCTCGTCATGGAGTACCTGGAGGGCGAAACGCTGGCCGACCGGCTGCGGCGGGGGCGCTTGCAACTCGATCAGGTGTTTGCCGTGGGCATGGAAATCGCCGACGCGCTCGATAAGGCGCATCGGCAGGGCGTGGTCCACCGCGACCTGAAGCCGGGCAACATCATGCTGACAAAATCGGGCGCCAAGCTGATGGATTTCGGACTGGCGAAGGGCACGCCGCTCGCCATGGCCGCGTCGAGCGTGGGCCCGCTCACGCCTTCCACGCCGACCATGAGCATGGCCGCGCTGAGCTCGCCAGTTTCGCCGCTCACGCAGAAAGGCCAAGTGGTCGGAACTTTTCAGTACATCGCGCCAGAAGTTTTGCAGGGCGCCGAGGCTGACGCACGCAGCGATTTGTTCGCCTTCGGCTGCGTGCTGTATGAAATGACGACCGGGCGGCAGGCCTTCGAGGGCAAATCGCAACTGGGTGTGATGACGGCCATCCTGGAAAAAGATCCGGAGCCGGTGCGTACCGCGGAGAAGTCGGCGCCCGAGGGTTTCGAGCAACTGGTCACGACGTGCCTGGCGAAAGATCCGGAGCAGCGTTTCGCGAGCGCGCACGACGTAATGCTGGAGTTGCGCTGGCTGCAATCGGCGGCGCGCCGGCCGCAAGAACGGACCCGGCAGCAGCGATCGCCGGTGCGGCTCGCCGTGTGGAGCGCGATCGTCGTTGTGGTGGCGATTGCCGCGGCCGTCGCGGGATACTGGGCGCACCGCAGCGCGTTGCCGGTGATTCAGGCGGTGATCCCGACGCCGGACAACGTGACGCTCGATGCGACCGGCGACTTCGCGGGTCCGGCGGTCATTTCCCCGGATGGCAAGGCGATCGCGTTCGTGGCCCATTCGGCGAGTTCCCCGAAAGCCTTGTGGGTGCGGCGGCTGGCCGACAAGACCTCGCAAGTACTCGAGGGAACGCAGGATGCGGCATTTCCATTCTGGTCGCCAGACAGCCGTTACATCGCATTTTTCGCCAATGGAAAACTGAACAAGGTCAGCGCCGGCGGCGGACCGGTGCTGGCCGTCGCCGATGCGCCCAGCGCGCGCGGTGGATCGTGGGGCAGCGGCGACGTCATTATTTTTGAGCCGGATTTCCAGTCTCCGCTGATGAGGGTGAGCGCGCATGGCGGCGCGGTGACGGCGGTGACGACCATCGATTCCGCCCGGCACACCACCCATCGCTGGCCGTGGTTCCTGCCCGACGGCAAACACTTTTTGTTTCTCGCCACCAACCACAACGGCGGCGTGCGCGACCAGAACGGCGTGTACATGGGTTCGCTCGACAATAAAGAAACGCACATGGTGGTCACGAGCGACTCCGGCGCCCAGTACGCCGATGGCTACCTGCTCTTCCATACGCAAAACGCTCTGATGGCGCAGCGCTTCGATCCGGTCTCGGGCAAGCTGAGCGGAGATGCGACGGTGGTGGTGGATCGAGTGGCGCACGATCCTGGCGTTTGGCGGACGATCTTTTCCGTCTCCAACAGCGGAGTGCTCGCCTACCAAGGCGGGGCAGCCGCGTCGGGCAGCGAATTAGTCATGGTGGACCTCACCGGCAAAGTGCTGGGACACATTGGCGAGCGCGCGAATTATTCGACGATCCGCGTTTCGCGCGACGGCAAGCGCCTGGTCACAGCGGTGGGCGATCCCAAGGCGGACCTGTGGACTTACGATCTTTCCCGGGGGACCGCGACGCGCCTCACGTTTGAAACGGGCACCGTCGATAACCCAAGCTGGTCGGCCGATGGAAAGGACGTTTATTACAACGTGTTTCCCGGCATGACAATCGGAAACACGGCGTCCGCTTCCTCGGCGACGATCTACGTGAAACGCGCCGACGGAAGCGGTGGTTCGAAAC
>JBOGLI010000462.1:0-5564 GCA_050746165.1 Terriglobales bacterium
CTGCACTGCAATGTCTGTTCGGGTGATCTAGGATTCCGGACTCCGATCACTCGTCATTCTGGCGTCCATTCCCGTGTTTCCGTTTCCGGTTTTCTATATACGGAGTCGTGCCGGCGGCGCCATCTGTTCTCAGGTATAGGGAGCCCGGTGGTCTCTCGCGAGCTACTGAATCGGCAGTGCAGTTGCGCTGCTCTGCAGCAGGTGTCGATTCCATCGATTCCTCCTGTTTCGAATGCCTGTCATCTGTGTTTCCAATAGGAATTTCTTTTCTCAGAATGTCTTAGGAATGGACGGGCATTGGTAACCGCCTCCATCAGCAGAGACTTACGAGCCGGTGCACAGCAAGATTTGCTTATCTGAGTAGCAGGCTTTTTGTGGTGAGCAGCAAGAATCGCTGAACACCTGACTGGCCCGGCACTATTCATCGAAGACTCCCGGCAGTCCGTGCATCGTAATGGGGTCCCCCGTGATCCGCTGATGCTGGTCGCCCTCCCCACCGATTGTCACAACGCGCGGTGGCCGCCTGCGGCAGACCATCGGAGTGCGCGGATTGCCCGGGTACGGCAAACGCGTTGCAGGGTTACAGATGACATAGGTGAACTTGTTGCCCTCTCCGCGGCGATAAGCGATCAGACCAAACTCTCCGAGCTTCTTTCTAGCGTCACAAAGCGTTCTCGCCGCTGCACCGACCGTCGCCGATATCTGTGCATCAGAACGGCGGAGTTCCCGCGTGCAGCACCGCTCAGACTCGGCCATCAGGTAAATAAATAAGTCTTTCGCACCAGGCTTGAGGTTCTTCCAAACGCCTGAACGAATAATTTCAGGATGGACGCCGAAGAACTTATCAAGCATGACTGTCACCGGGTTCCTCGATACCGCTGCTCAACGTCGGCGGAGAGGCTTCTCCTCCTTCGCCTGAATCCACTGCAACACGGTTTCGCGGCGCCAGAAGATCTTCTTGCCTATCCGCACGCATAAAGGTGCGTCACGCTTAGATCTCCAGCGATCGATCGTCCGAAGACTGACATCGAATTCGGCGGCGAGTTCGGCGCGACTTAACAATTCTCGGCGGATGTTCGTCGAAATCGTTGCAGCCGTTGGTGCTACGTTGAGCGTCGATTGTTTTGTTCCTGTTGCCATACGAAGAACTGTAGTCGATACTCGTGGCATGGCAACCACACATTTCATGCCACAGGCTAAAACGATTATGGTTCCACTCCGATATATCGTTCGTATTGGCACGACGGTGCCAATGGACCCTTGGGAACTGCGCACTGAATTGCTGCAAGCACCTGTAAGCCAGGAGGGGATGCTCGACTTCAGCGGAAAAGTCGGCGTCCCAAACCGGCATCATCGACGGATCGAGATATGGTGGGATCCGACCGATCCATATCCGACGTGCGTCGCCGAGTTTGCCGAGTGGCAGAGACTGATTCGGGCGATGTTGATCCAGCCACCGAAGAACTGGGGATCGCTGCGCGGTTTCAGGAGCAAGAGACTGTCACGCGCGCTCAAAATGCAGCAGTTCGAAGCCGCGCTCAGTTTTGAGAATCCCGGACCGGCCGCGACGGTTGAGATTCAATGGATTCTGGAAGCAATTTTGTTCTCAGTGTTCGCTGACAAGCTGCGGGACGTGAAATTTACGAGATGCCGACGTCCAGACTGTCCGAGACAGGTATTCGAATGGCGGCGTCGTAAAAAGTATTGCACCTATAATTGTGCTCATTTGGAACAAGTGCGGCGGTCGCGACGGAGGCGTCGCCGAGAGAGTGCCAAACCAACAAGCAAACGCGCCGTCCTGGAGAAAGGTACGAAATAAGCAACTTCTTGGTTTCAGTGGTTACACAGTGTTGACACAGGATGGCTTCGGGAGGCTCGGTTCGCGGGGAATCCGCGATTTTATTGGCTGCCCCCCAGGGATTCGAACCCCGATATGCTGATCCAGAGTCAGCTGTCCTACCATTGAACGAGGGGGCAGCATCGAGACGGCCGCGCAGAGCTACTGCGGCGCAAGTTGATTGTATGTGTCGGCGCGCGGGCCGGTCAACTTTCCACGCCGAAGCAGAATAGAATGGCGACCTCGGCCGAATGGTTGGCTGCTGGAGTGGCATATGTCGCAAATCGGGTCGGTGGTGAGCACGTTGGATCGCAGCGAGGTCGCGCGCCGGCCTCTGGAGGCGCAGAAGTCCGCGCTGGTCGTGGTCGATATCCAGAAAAAGCTGCTGCCGCCCATCTTCAATAAAGAGCAATTAATCAGGAATTCCCAACTCCTGCTGCGGTTAGCACGGATTCTCGAACTGCCCGTGTTGGCGACGACGCAGTACTCCAAGGGACTAGGCCCCACCGTGCCGGAGATCGCGTCGCTGCTGCCTGCGAGCGACGTCTTGGACAAGACTGCGTTCTCCTGTTTTGGCAGTGACCGGTTCTGTTCCGCCGTGCGTTCGCTGCCGGGAAATCGGAACACCCTCATCGTCTGCGGAATGGAAACGCACATTTGCGTACTGCAAACGGTGCTCGGGGCTCTCGACCAGGGCTACCTCGTGCACGTCGCGTCCGACGCGGTCGGCTCGCGTGCGGAATGGAATTGGCAGATCGGGTTGCGGCGGATGGAAGCTGCGGGCGCGCTGATCTCCTCCACCGAGACCATCATCTACGAGCTTCTGCGGAAGTCTGATTCTGCAGGATTCAAGGAGATGCTGCAGTATCTCAAATGAGGCTTGAGGCATGAGCCGTGAGGCTTGAGGCTTCGGATTTGTGGTCTTTCGGTCGCTTGAGCGCTGCCCCTCAAGCCTCGTGCCTCAAACCTCTCACAGCACTTCGCTGGTCGGCTCGTCGTCCCGCTTCTTCACCCTGACCACGATGATCTTCGAAAAACCTTCGTCGAACGTCGGCGGGCGCAGCTTTTGCGCGAAGCGGTCCATGACGTCGTCGGGGACCATGCGCGCGCGCTGCAGGTTGCGCGCCTTGCAGACCTCTATCGGAACGTCGAAAAACACAGCATGGACGTCGTAGCCGAATTCCCTCGACATCTTGATCCAGCCGGCGCGTTCCTTGGGCGAGAGGTTGGTCGCGTCCACGTAGTTCCACGGCATGCGTGCAATCAGGCGGGCGCGGAGCAGGGAACGAAGCGTACCGAACACCAAGTCCTGGTACTTCTGTTCGGTAATGTTGTCGAAGAGTAAGGTGCGCAGCAGATCGCTGGAGAGCGGGGTCACGCCACGCCGCTTGAACCAACTGCTCTTGCCCGATCCCGGTAATCCGATGGTGAGCACCACGATCCCGCGCGGAGTTCGCAACGCCTGGGACGTCCGCCCCTGTTCGGATTTACTTGCCGGTGCGGCGGGAGTACCCGACGGCAGTTCCGGGGAGACTTCCGACATCCCGGCAGGTTGCTGTGCAACTTCCGGCTGCGGCTGCGCTGTACCGCGCCCGCGTCCTCCACGCCCGCGTCGGCGACGCTTGCGCGCCGGTGGAGCGTCCGGTTCGGCGGCAGCCGCCGGCTGCGACGGTTCCACCCGGTTGCCGAGATTGTCATCCTCGGCATGGTTGCCGGCGAGTTCGTCGGCGACCGAGCTTTCAGCAGGCTGCATGTCGGGATAGATGGGCTGCAGGGGTTCCTGCCGCGGTTGCTGGCCGTCTCCGGCCTGTTCCGGTTTTTTGCGCCGCCGGTTGCGGTCGCGTTGCCACTTACGCATAGAAGGAGATTGGAACACAAGCGGCGCGAACTCGGCAATCCGGCGATCTGTCCTCCGGGTGACTACTTTGGGGACGTCGTCGCGGCCTCGGTTTTCGGCAGTACTTCATCGGGACTGTAATGGTAGATCGCGCCACGCACCACCTTGCTCTCCGGACGCTTGCGCAGCACATAGACCCAGCGGCGCGGCGGCTGCGCAGATTCTTCCCGGACCAGCTCGTAGAGGCGATCTTCGAAAGAAATCGTCGTCATCGGAGTCCATGTCTTGGGACGGCAACTGGCGATGCCCATCGCGAAGTCGCCGCTCCCCGGCTGGACGAGGTCGGGAACCGGCGGCCCGAGTTCGCGCTCGCGTTTTGCCGCTAACGTCCGCGAATGAGCCATGGAGATGAGTTGCAAAGGAAGTGTCGGCACGACCTCTCCGATAGGAGCAAAGAACTGAATCGCGCCGCAGGTGATTGCTGCGCCAGGTGCAACGAACGCCCAACTCCAGCGCGAGCGGTAGCGCTCGGGCAGCAGGGAAGCGGCGGTGCTGATAAGGAAACGCAGCATCGGTGAGTTCGCGCGCATTGTGCGTCACGCCGGATTGAATTGCAATTTCGTTTTCGGCGCGCAAAGACTTGCAACCGCGACCCCCTGTGTTACGATTTTTGGTTCATCGGTTAGTTCGGTATTCGTCTGTATCGTCGCAATTTTCGTGGAGGCAAGATGGCAATCAAAGTAGGCATTAACGGGTTTGGCCGTATCGGCCGCAATATCCTCCGTACCGCACTCGGCAACAACGATTTCGAATTCGTCGCCGTCAACGACCTCACCGACGCCAAGACACTGGCCCACCTGCTCAAGTACGACTCGGTACTCGGTAACCTGACTCACAAAGTTACCGCCGCCGGCGACTCCATCCAGGTGGACGATAAGAAGGTCCGTGTGTTCGCCGAGAAAGACCCGGCCAAGATCGACTGGGAATCGGTCGGAGCCCAGGTGGTCGTCGAGTCGACCGGGCGCTTCACTAACGCGGAAGACGCCAGGAAGCACCTTCGCGGCCCCGTGAAGAAGGTCATCATCTCGGCCCCGGCGAAAAACGAAGACATCACCGTCGTCATGGGCGTGAACGAAGATAAATACGACCCGGCGAAGCACAACATCATCTCCAACGCCTCCTGCACGACGAACTGCCTGGCGCCCGTGGCCAAAGTGATGAACGACAACTTCGCCATCCAGGCCGGTACGATGACCACAATCCACTCCTACACCAACGACCAAGTCATCCTCGATTTTCCGCACAAGGACCTGCGCCGCGCCCGCGCCGCCGCGCTCTCCATGATTCCGACGACGACCGGCGCAGCGAAGGCCGTGTACCTGGTGATTCCGGAATTAAAGGGCAAGCTCGACGGGTTCGCCATGCGCGTGCCGACGCCGAACGTCTCCGTCGTGGACCTCGTCGTCTTCACTGAGAAGAAGACCACCGCCGAAGAGGTGAACGCGGCGTTGAAAAAAGCTTCGGAATCCGGGCCGCTGAAGGGCTTTCTCGGTTACGAGACGGAAGAACTGGTTTCCATGGACTTCCGCCACGACGACCGTTCGTCAATCGTCGATGCGCCGCTTACTCGCGTGGTCGCAGGAAACTGCGTGAAGGTCATCGCGTGGTACGACAACGAGTGGGGCTACTCGTGCCGTGTGCGCGACCTGATCGGCTACCTGGCGAAAAAAGGACTCTGAAGGATTTGAAATTTACAATTTTCAAATTTGCAATTTGAAATTCCTATGAATAAAACAGCGATCCGGCAAGACGGTGTGACCGCGGGTACCAGCAAGCTTTCCATCCGTGACCTTCCGCTCAGTGATCATCGCATCTTCATGCGCGTGGACT